>CAYGVF010000001.1:0-2131 GCA_964353285.1 uncultured Candidatus Saccharibacteria bacterium
CTTGAGCGATTTTATTGCCCAAAAAACCTATTTTCGTCCAGGCTGTACCCACTAAAAAAGAAGCGATGACTAATAAAATAACGATGGGAATGAGAACTTTCGAATTCATCAATAACTCCTTCCTATAATTCCTGCCAGGAAATGGCATTGACCGGACAGGAGTCAAGCGCGTTTTTAATGGTGGCTTCGTCGTCGCCGACCGGATCTAACGGTTGGCTTTTGCCGTTGTTATTTAATTTAAATGATTTCGGCGCCAAGGCCACGCATGTACCGCAGCCGATGCAGCTCTCTTGATTAACGGTCACTTTTTTCATTAATCTCCTTCTTTAATACGGGTATTAAAACACAAGCGGAAAATAAAAGCAATTAGTAAATTATATTTTAATAAAAGAAGGGTCAAGATAAATTTTCATAAATTATCCAAGTCATCTATATTCTTCAGTAAGATAGTTTTACCCAACCGATGGTTTTCCAACGCCTGCAGACCTTTTCTCTCTGCCTTTTTGCTCATAGAAAAAGTTGGGATATCAGCTCCCTTAATCGCATTAATCGCTTCCCGGCTGATTAGAAATTTGATAAAGCGGGTCAAATTATAGCCCAGTTGCATCGCTTTTTGGGAAAGCAGCTCTGCTTCTTGAGTGGTTAAGGTTAATTGAACTTTGGTCATTGTCATTGAATTATAAATTATTAGTAAATGCTTTGTCAATGATATTGTAGAGTTAAGTGATAACCAGTTAAGAAGTTACTGTTTCTAACCAAAATTCATTAAACCTATTTCCATCTATTTTTGTTACAATCTTTGTTTTTTTGCCATTTTTATCAACTTTTTCATACAAATAACTATCATTTATTTTAAAAACTAAGGGTTTTTCCTGAATTTCAACACCTTGCCATCCAAGCGCGACGGCACAAGCCAAAGGATCGTGTTGGAAATTGAGAATATCATTGGGCAAACCCTTACAAATTTTGCCGAATTTTTCTTCATTGTTTGCGCTATCATTTTCTGCTTCTGCTTGCAGTGCCAATAGCTCTCCCAACTTTCCAGATTGTCTAAGTTTTGGTAAATATGCCCTTCGCAAAGCAGTTTCCACCGTTACTGTCAAAGGAATAATCGTCGGTGATGAATTTTCAAACACATATTTTGCCGAATTAACATCAAGTTGTATGTTGTAATCAGAATCATTACTCATATTAGGAAATCCTTCTCTTGTCGGATAAACATATCCGCCCATAAGGTAGATTTTTGCTTTTTGCAATTTACCTGGGTATTTTCGATCAAGAAGAGCCAAATTTGTGAAAGGCCCGATTGTAATAATAATGGCGTCTTGTTCAATGCTTTGTTTTAAAAGCTCTAAAGCTTCATCTAGCGGATTCGGGGAAGGGTTTATGGACTCTGGCCAAAATTTTTCTTCTGCTGGATACCCTGGTTTATAACGATAGTAGCCGCCTGAAACATCAGCCCCTGCTTTAACTGGAATGTTATCCTTTCCTGCTATTTTTAAGGCGTATTTTGTATATCCTGCTCTTTTGCCGTTTTCGTCAGATGATGTTGTAATTCCGACTATTTCAATATTAGGCCACTTAAGAAGCATTGCCAAGGTGCATAAATCGTCTGGATCACCGCCTAAATCTGTATCAAGATGTAATTTAATCATAAGACAATTTTACTAAAATATTTTAAATCTAAGATTATATTTAACCTTGAAACCTAATTAAAAATATAGTTCGATAGTTCGATAATTCGAATTATTAGACTAAAAAGCTTTAGGTTTTTTATGACTGATTTCTTCCTTTAAATAACGCCAGACTGCGGTGCCTTTACCCTTATCAGGTACGATATTTAACAAACTTCTCTCTATCTTGTCCCAAAATGCCTTCATTTTTTCATCATTGATAATTTTATTTAAAACTTTATGATAACCTTCATTCCCATATCTAAGAAAATTATGAACATTGGCAATTGTTCCTTGGCTCACTTTCAAAATCTCTTTAATTTGCTCGTAATTGTAATCTTTTTTCAAAAGGAGAGCGATTGCTAATCTCTTGGCTAACATGATTTTTTCAGTAGGCGAAAGAAAATCGGCAATAAATTGTAGGGCTTCTTTTTCTTCCTTAATATTAATTAAACTTT
>CAYGVF010000002.1:0-5029 GCA_964353285.1 uncultured Candidatus Saccharibacteria bacterium
ATGGTTTCGCCGAAGGTGAAATTTTGCCGAGAATTAGTGCGATTGCCCGCTGGGGCAATCAACACGTGTCTTTGTACAAATAATTTTTATAATTTATTAATACATAATAAATTATATCACAAATAAATAAAAAAGAGCGAATATTGTAAGGCATTCCAAGACGGACAAGGAAGCCTCAAAGACAAACCCCTCTTTCCCCGCTCTAATTTGTCCGTCAAGAAGTAGAGACAGGAGGACAAATGGTTTATCATAAAACAATATTCGCTCCTTTTTATCTCCTACCCACGGTTTCGAATGGGTAGGGGACGCGTCTTTCCATTATATATTAAATTATTTCAAAAAGTCAACTATTTTATTGGCAAATTTTTCTGCGGCTGCCGGGCCATTGGCGGTAATAATGTTTCCGTCCTGAATAACATCGGCATCCTGATAAATCGCGCCATTCTGTTCTAGTGTCCTCTGGGCGTCTTTGTTTGTAATACTGGTCCAAACAGTTGCTTTCTTTTCCTGCAAAACTCCGGCTTTTGCCAAAATTACCGGGGCAACACAAATCGCGGCCAAAACTTTGTTCTGTTTAATCACATCTTTGGCAATTTGATAAGATTCGAAATTATCCAAATGCTCCAATGCTCCTGGCCCGCCGATAAATACTATTGCATCAAATTCAGTAACATCCAAATCATTTAATTTAGAATCCACCGCTACTTCCATACCATCTATGCCATAAGCCGTTCCCAGTTCATCGCTGAAAGTTCTTACGTCTGCTCCCAGCTCTTCGAAAAGTTTATGCGGCACATCGTATTCTTCGTCTCTAAAGTTTTTATAAGCTATGATTACGGCTATTTTTTTGCTTTCCAAACTTGTCATATTAAACTTCAGCGCCTTTTAATGCTTCGTGGCACTGCTTACATTTATAATTTTTGGGAATTTTTTCGATTATTTCCAAGATTACTTTTTTGACCTTTTCAATATTTTTATCAAAAACCGTTATCACTTCACCAATACTTACCGGTTCGATTCCTTTTTTGCCAACCAGTCCAACATCATAATCCGTGACCACGGAAATATTCAAATAGCAAATTTCCGCTTCGCGCGCCAAAACATTTTCCGGATACTGCGTCATATTAACCATGTCCCAGCCCATTTTCGTAAACCATTTGCTTTCGGCTTTGGTGGAAAACCGCGGACCTTGAATTACCACGACTGTACCTTTGGGATGAACTCTGATTTTGTGTTTCTTACAAACATCAATGGCGATTTTTCTTAATTTATCGCAATAACAAAAAGCCGGAGAAATATGGATAACCTTGGGCCCGTCAAAAAAAGTGTCTTTTCTGCAATGCGTTCTGTCGATAAAATCATCGCAAATCACAAAATCCCCTCTTTTGATATTCGGCTGCAGACTGCCGACTGCTGCCGGAGAAATAATATATTTTACTCCCAAACTTTTCAATGCCCAGATATTCGCGCGATAATTTATCATATGCGGCGGGATTTTATGACCTCTTTTGTGTCGTGGCAAAAACGCAATTTTTCTTCCTTTATGGGTTGCCAAAAATATCTGGTCGCTGGGTTTTCCATACGGCGTTTTTATTGTAATCCATTTGCCATTCTTTAAAAATTCATACAACCCCGACCCGCCAATTATTCCAATTTCCGCTTTTTCCATACTTTTTAGCGAAGATTTATTTTACACTGAGACATCTTCGGAAGCCCCGCCACACGGGGCTGAGAATTAGTGCGTTACGACCACAGTCGGAACGACACGTGTCGACATGTAAAATAAATCTGAGCCTAATAATGCACTAATGACTCAATTTTGTAATCTTTTAATTTTTCTCTCCCTTTTAAAAAATCCAATTCAATCAGAAACGAAATGCCGATGATGTGGCCGCCGAGGGTTTCCACCATTTTTGCGGTTGCTTCCATTGTTCCGCCGGTTGCCAAAACATCGTCAACCAGCAAAACTTTCTGTCCTTTTTGAATCGCGTCTTCGTGCATTTCAATCGTGTTCGTGGCGTATTCCAATTTATAATCCTGGCAAATTGTCTTGTGCGGCAATTTGCCTTTTTTTCGGATAATTGCCAAACCGGTTTTCAGTTTATAAGCCATTGCCGCGGACAAAATAAAACCCCGCGCGTCAATACCGACAATCATATCGGGCTTGCCCTGAACGGAGTCAAAAGATTCGCATAATTTATCAATCGCATAACTGAACGCCTTCTTATCCTGCAACAAAGGCGTGATATCTTTAAAATTCACTCCTTTTTCCGGCCAATCCGGTATTTCCCTGATTTTTGATTTTAAATCCATATAATTTAAATTTTCAATTTTTAATTTTCAAACTTTCTAGCGAAGATTTATTTGTTAAGAAGACCTCTCGTAGCCCGAGCGCACGGTCAGGGCGAGGGCGAGAAAGAGCGCGGCGACACGCTGGGGCGCCGACGCGTGTCTTTGGACAAATAAATCTGAGCTCATTATTGCGACTGCGTGGTTGAAGAAAATTTTGTTGGTTTTGCTTTACGGAATCTACTTATTGTTCCTTTAATAATTATAGCAGAAACTATACCAATCGCTGCGCCTGCCAAAACATCGCTTGGCCAGTGAACGCCGACAAAAATCCTCGCCACACTTATTGTTATAGCACCAAGAAAAAACCACAAGCCCAATTTTTTATTGAAGAAATAAATCGCCATTGCCAAGGCAAAAAATATCGCCGCATGCCCAGAGGGAAAAGATTGATAATCGTGATTCTCACTAATTAATTTATTGACTGTATTCAAAATTACGTAAGGTCGGCCGTGATGATAAAGACGTTTTATAATCTCGGCAATCACCAGACGAGAGAGAAACACCGAAATTCCAGCGGAAATCACCATCAATCTGTTCTTTTTCCACAAAAAAAGAGCTATTAAAACAGCTCCCAAAATATAGGGAAAATAATCGGCTAAAAAAATTCCAATCCAATCCAAAATTTTCCAATTTCCAACCAAACCATTTAATTTTTCGAAAATAAAAACATCCAGCATAATATTTAAATTATACTGGATTAAAATCCCGCTATCAAATAAAATTTATCCCTTATATCGTTTCATCAAAAGCGAATTACTCACTACGCTCACCGAAGAAAAAGCCATCGCCAACGCGGCGATTGCCGGATTCAAGAGCCAGCCGGTTATTGGATATAAAACACCCGCAGCAACGGGAATTCCGATAATATTATAGAAGAAAGCCCAGAAAAGATTTTGCTTAATTTTTCTTAAAGTATATTTGCTTAAATCAATCGCTTTAATCACGTCGCGGAGATCATCTTTGATTAAAACCATTTCCCCTGTTTCCATAGCCACATCCGTGCCCGAACCCAAGGCAATTCCCAAATCCGATTGCGCCAAAGCCGGCGCATCGTTAATCCCGTCGCCAACCATGGCCACAACATTTTTCTGTTCCTGCAGTTTCCTGACTTCCGCGGCTTTTTCCTGGGGCAAAACTTCCGCCAAAACATAATCAATACCGAGTTCTTTGGCTATTGCCTCACCGACTCTTTTATTGTCTCCAGTAATTATTCCTACTTTCTTGCCCAATTTATGAAGTGCGGCTACGGCTTCTTGGGAATGTTCTTTCAAAATATCGGCAACCGCGATAAGTCCGATAAATTCCTGATTTTGCGCCAAAATCATCACTGTTTTTCCCTGATTTTCCAATTCTTCCATTTGTTTTTCGATCGATTGGACATCGATTCCGTTATCCGATATTAATTTTCTTGTTCCCAAAAAGATTTTCTTGTTTTCTCCGCCAGAGGCGGATTCTGCCTTCACTCCCTTACCGGGAACTGCCTCGAAATTGGAAACATCAAACAATTCGATTTTATCTTTTTTTGCCCTGTCGACAATTGCTTGCGCCAAAGGATGTTCAGAATTTTTCTCAATGGACGCCGCGATTTTTAGAATTTGGGATTTAGAATTTAGGATTTCCTTGACTGATATTATATCAGTCAAGGTTGGTTCGCCTTTTGTTAAGGTGCCTGTTTTGTCAAAAATCACAATATTCACAGCCCGCGCCATTTCCAAAGCCTTGCCGCTCTTGATTAAGATGCCATTTTGTGCAGCCAAACCAGTTCCCATCATTACCGCAGTCGGCGTGGCTAATCCCAAAGCGCAAGGACAAGCAATAATCAAAACCGCCACAAAAATAGTCAAGGCAAAAGCCAACGATTGTCCGATAACCAGCCAAAAAATAAAAGCCAGAACGGCAATCAGCATCACTCCGGGCACAAAATAAAAAGAAACCCTGTCAGCCAAAAGCTGAATCGGTGCTTTGGAACCCATTGCTTCCTCAACTATTTTTATAATCTGGGCTAACATTGTATCTTTCCCAACTCTGGTGGCTCTAAATTTTAAAACACCGGTTTTATTGATGGTTGCCCCAATAATCTCATCGCCTTTTTTCTTTTCAACAGGAATACTTTCTCCGGTAATCGCTTTCTCGTCAACTCCCGAATAACCGTCGATAACCAATCCGTCTACGGGAATTTTCTCGCCCGGCTTAACCAAGATAATATCGCCTACTTCCACTTCGGAAATCGGAATTTTTATTTCTTCATTATTTCTGATGATTGTCGCTTCCTTTGGTTGAAGGCCGATTAATTTTTTGATTGCCTCACTTGTTTTGCCTTTGGTTTTGGCTTCCAGATACTTGCCTAAGGATATAAAAATCAGAATAAAAACAGCACTCTCGTAATATAAATTTCCCATATTGCTTTCCGGTTTCAAAAACAAACCGAGCGAAACAATAAAACTGTAAAAATATGCGGCAGCCGTCCCAATAAAAATCAAAGAATCCATATTGGGTCTAAACTTGATTAAATTTTTGAAGCCCGATGTCCAGATATTGAAACAAGCCAAAATTACGGCTGTTGCCAAAACAAACTGGATTAATAATCCGTATTTTTCAAAAAAAATTGGCAGGGGCAAGCCGATCATTTCACCCATTACCATATAAATGATGGGTAGACCGAAAATAAAAGCGATAA
>CAYGVF010000003.1:0-1959 GCA_964353285.1 uncultured Candidatus Saccharibacteria bacterium
CGATATTGATATTCCGAAGTATAAATTTATCGATATAATTGCCGAGGTCAAAGATTATATTGTCTGGGGGCCAAAAAGATACAAGGATAAAAACTGGGATGTTTTTATGATGACGCTTAAATACGCAAATCAGAAAATCGATATCTCCGGCGGACCGGTCGAGTCGATTTTCGATAAAAAGAAAAGGTGCTGGGTTAATGACAGAATAAATTTTTCAAACAGAGATGTCAAAAAGATATTCGGAATGTTTGTTCCGGTAATAACGAGACGGGAATTGATTGAATACAAAAAAAAGATATCGAGAAATTTGGATAAAATCGATGTAGAATCGATAAAATTAAAAAATAAAATAAACCCATGAACAACCAAACAATAAAATCAACCGGGTGTTGCGAGCCGTTTAATCCCGAGCCGTGGCAGGACACTTCGACGGGCTCAGTGCAAGCTAAAGAAATAATCTGGAAAGATAAAATTTTCGTCAAAGACCACGTGACAAGCTTTTTTCATATTCCGATGGATATGGGAAAGAAGGTTATCAAGAATATGGCATTAATCGAAAAAGCGGGAGCCAAAGCGCCGTATCAATTGATGCTGACCGACGAGAAGTCGTCTTGGGGCGCGGATATTTATATTGACGTTGCCAAAGAAGTTCCGGCTGCGCAAATGGCGACTCTTTCCGGGACTTTCTTGACCAAAGTATTCGAAGGGCCGTATCAAAATGCCAGCAAATGGGCGCAAGAGATGGCGGAATATGTCAAAAGTAAGGGGAAGGAACTGAAAAAACTGTATTTTTCCTACACCACCTGTCCGCGTTGCGCCAAGGCTTACGGCAAAAATTATGTGGTCCTTTTCGCACAGATATTATGAAAAAAATTTCCTCAAATAAAAATGAAGCAATTTAAAGAGTAGGGAAAGGTCGAGGATAAATTTAATCCATAAATAAAATATTATGAAATTAATTAAAAGTTTTTTAGCAATCGGAATCATGGTTTTTTTCGCCATTTTTGTTTGTTATGGTCTTTATGTAGTCTATGAAGCCCCGGTATATAGTTATCAACCAAATGATTGTTATAAAAAAGTAGACTGCGATAGATTTATGCGCGATTGTCAGAGTCGTTATGGCTCAACACCCGAGTATAGCACATGTTATCAGTCAGCTATTAATGGTTCGGAGTACAGGGAGTGTCAGGAATTGCTAAAAAAATGTAATAAGGAATTTGAAAAACAGACCCCGCAATATAAATATTCTAGAAATAGCTTTTTTATACTTATCACTATTGGCTTAGCTGCTCTGATTGCCGGAATTTTTTTGTCGAAGATGGAGGGAATCGGTTCGGGATTTCTGGGTGGCGGAATCTTGGTGACTCTTTGGTCCCTGTTTTATGGTCGGGAATATTGGTGGGGATTCAATAAATACTCGAAATTGGCTATTTTGGGCGCTATTTTGGTGATTTTAATTTATTTTGGTTATAGAAAAATGGAGAGAAGATCCAAGCCGACAGAACCAAAAATTTAAAAGTTGTTGCGAATTCGCAAAAAACCGGTCGCGATGGTCATCGGACCGGTTTTTTGGTAGAATAAAGATATGATTACTGATTTTACGCAAAAAGTTTTGGCTGTGGTTGCCAAGATTCCGAAAGGGGAGACGATGACATATAAGCAGGTGGCAATTGCGGCTGGGAGGCCGCGAGCATATCGGGCAGTGGGAAATATAATGAATCGTCATAATATTAAGGGATTGCCCTGCCACAGGGTGATTCGCAGCGATGGCTCTTTCGGCGGATACAGATGGGGCGCCAAAAAGAAAGCAAAAATCCTAAAATCGGAAATGAAATTGACAGGATAGCATTGTTATGCTATCCTGTTTTTGAATTCAAGAAAGCCCGCCCAAGGCGAGGCAAGGAGGGAAAATTGATTAAAACATACAACAAACTGGTTCGTGACAGAATTCCGGAGATT
>CAYGVF010000004.1:0-1851 GCA_964353285.1 uncultured Candidatus Saccharibacteria bacterium
ATGGAAATTTATACCAAACTATTTACTAATCGGGTTCTAATTTGTCTCACCCAAAACCCCTCCGCCATTCCCCAAGTCATTCGAATCTTAATTTTAAACCCTTGACTCAATCAAGGGTTTTTGGTAGGATAAGGATACGAATTTGAACATTCTAAAAAGGAGGAAATATGAGAAAAGAAGAGGTCATTGCGCGCAAGAAAAATGCCGTGGTCATACAGTTTAACGATGACCCCGAAAAGGGTTGCGTCGGCTATTACGGCGAGCTTTATGAAAAGGGCGTTCACGTGAATAATACTGCTGTGCACGGCGATACAGAGTCAGCAATTACCCGTGTTTTGGAGGGGGCGGAGCTGTTTTTCCGGGACAAGAAGTACGAGATCGTGCGGTGAGCAACTTGGCGGGTTGAAGCAGAGATTGTTTCAATCCGCTTTTTTATTTAATCCCATCTCCACCATTCTCCAAGTCATTCGAATCTTAATTTTAAAAAATCGCCTTTTCCCGCTATTAAATCGGGACAAGTGGGCGGTTTTTTGGTAAAATAAATCTGTATGGCAAGATATAAAAAAAGACCGTTCTTTAAGACGGAGCGGTCTCTTCCAGGAGGTTAATTGTCCTGTGGTTTTTCGTTTTTTGTCCCGATCTTGAGCTGTCTTTTTATATCGGGCCAAAAAAAGAACAATGCTACTAAAAGTACGATAAGTACGACGGCAACAATGAAAGTGGCAAAACCCTCGATAGTGGCTAAAAATTTGTACATATTCACCTTCCTTCGCTTCTATCATAGCATTGTTTTAATGTGTTGTCAAGTAAAATTCAAGACAAATCCATGAATACGAAACAAATTATTAATCATCTGAAAAAGAATTCCAATCCCAAGGATAAAGAGGGAATGGCGAGGTTTGGCATTGATGTTAAATACGCATTGGGAGTTAAGATTCCGGTTTTGAGAAGTTTGGCCAAAAAACTTGGCAAAAATCATAAACTAGCCGAGGAATTATGGAAGACCAAAATTCACGAAGTGCGGATTTTGGCGAGTATGATCGATGAGCCGGATAAAGTTGTTGAGAAACAAATGGAAGAATGGGTAAAAGGATTTAATTCTTGGGATTTGTGCGACCAAACCTGTATGAATCTTTTCGATAAAGTGCCTATTGCTTGGGAAAAGGCAATCGAATGGACAAACCGAAAAGAAGAATTTGTTCGGCGAGCCGGGTTTGCTTTGATGGCCTGTTTGGCTTGGCACGATAAAAAAGCTCAAGACAAAGATTTTCTGAAATTTTTCCCCCTGATTAAAAAACATTCCGTTGATGAAAGAAATTTTGTGAAAAAAGCAGTTAATTGGGCCTTGCGGCAAATCGGAAAAAGGAATAAAAATTTAAAGAAATACGCACTGAAGACCGCCGAAGAGATTTTGAGAATAGACAGCAAAACCGCGAGATGGATTGCCAACGACGCGATTAGAGAATTAGAAAAGCACAATTAACACTTTTACAATTTGACTAAATAACCGAAAAAGATATAAAATTAAAGTATATGATTACGAAAGATTTAATCAAATATATAAAAGAATCCAGAAAACAGGGGTTTTCCGATTTGGATATTAAGAATGCCCTTATAGAAAAAGGCTGGGAAGAAAAAGATATATTGGAGGGACTATTAAGCACTATGGGTCCCAAAAAATTGCCAAAGTGGGTATCTGTAGTTGCTTTGATAGCGGCTATTTTTGTTATCGGGGGGCTAATCTGGAGTGCAGTCTTTGCGATTAACGATATACAGAAAACAACTGCCGAAATTGCGTCAATGACCGGAGAAATTAACGAAATGGGACCGCAAGCAAAGATAAAAACTTAT
>CAYGVF010000005.1:0-1683 GCA_964353285.1 uncultured Candidatus Saccharibacteria bacterium
TAAACTTGAGAGGCAAACCAACGTCTGCCCATTCGCTCCATTTAGAAAGATAGCCCGAGATAATCAATATGGTAAACAATAAAAAAATCAGAAGCAAAAAATATAAGATTTTCCTCCCATTCGGTTTTAAAAATTTTTTCATAAATTTATTTTATGCTTATACCAAGAACTGGGTTTGTTTTCAATTTTCGGCGATTCAATGTTCATAAAATTTCCACTATTTCAATCTCCTGATTGACTACTCGGTCGTTTTCGTCAAAAAAGAATTTGGCTTTTAATCTTTTTCCCTCCAAAATATGGGGCAGCCAATGTCTGTCATCGTCCCACATTTCATCAAAAGGGATAATGCCTTTCTCGAACCACTGCGGCTTCATTTCCTCTGTTTCTTGCGGCTCCCCTTCCCATTCTCTGACCAGAAATAAATGAACTTGCTGGTCATTTTGCTTTTTGTGTTCGGGAAAATAAAAATCGATAATCGCGGCTTTTTCCGGATTTTTAATTCTCACGCCGATTTCTTCTTCGGTTTCGCGAATGACCGAATCAAAAACAGTTTCTCCTTTTTCCGTATCCGGTTTTCCGCCAACGCCGTTCCATCTTCCCTGGCCAAATCCCCTTTTCTTCATTGCCAAAAGAATCTCGGTGATTAAACCTTCATTTTCCCTTATTAATAAGCAAAGTGATACTTGTCGCATAATACTATTACACCATAATCATAACCCTTTCTCTCTGTTTTCTCCAGCCTAAAATAAAAAACCCCGCGAAAAGCGGGGTTAGGAATCGTGGTGAAAATAAATTTTACAAACCAGATTATTGGTTTTGCAAAAATTACCTATATTTTTCTCCACTCCATCCCAATAATTACTTTTGCCTGACCAGATTTCATTGTATTTTTTTATCAGTTCTGGCCTGTTATTCCTTAAAAACTTGATAACGTTGTTTCTGATGGTAAAATACGGATTCAGATTTTCAAACCAGTATTCCTGGGAATAATCTTTTGTTTTTCCGATTACTTCCTGCCAATCGGTTATTTCCGGAAAAATCGGCGAAATAAAAACCCCGGTTTTGATGCCGGCTTGATGAAGTTCTTTTAATGCCTTTATTCTTCTCTCGGCTGAAACCGCCAACGGCTCTATTTGCTTTATCAGATTCTCATCCAAAAACGACAATGAAAAAGTAACCAGACATTTCTTGAATTTTTTCAATAAATCAACGTCTCTCAAAACCAAATCCGATTTTGTCAGGATGTTGATTTCCGGCTCGAGAGGAACGAGTTTTTCCAGAATTTTTCTGGTAAGTTTGTATCTTGTCTCGATCGGATGATAAGGGTTGGTCACGGAACTCATCAATATCGATTTACCTTTGTATTTGTCGGTTTTTTCCGGAATCAAATCAGGGGCATTGATTTTGACATCGATAAAATGACCCCAGGGCTCCGGATGATTGGTAAAACGTTTCATAAATCGGGCATAGCAATAAATACATCCGTGCATACAGCCGACATAGGGATTAATCACAAAATCGCTGCCCAGACCGGTTTTGCTCATAATCGATTTTGCTTTGATTTCCCTGATTTTCATATCCCCATCCTAACATTTTCAATATCCCGTATCAACTCATCCCAACCCTTGCAATCTTTAATATATCGTGCTAAGGTAATCTTGAAATCAAATTTAAGGAGGATAA
>CAYGVF010000006.1:0-1549 GCA_964353285.1 uncultured Candidatus Saccharibacteria bacterium
GCTATCTCCCCGCAAAAATAATGTAAGCACATAGGCGTTAACCGCCAAAGAACTAGGACTTCTTTTCAAGCAAACCAAGAAGGTAAGCTTGAAGAGTGTAAACGGCCCGAACAATCTTAATATAGTAAAAACCTTGATCAAGTATTTGTTCGGTTTTTTTAGCTTCTTGAAACTTCTTTTTCGCTTCGGCATAGTCTCTAAGAAGCTGCTTAAATAACCCATCCTCCATTAGTTCCTTCAATTCTTCGTCCAATTTTTCCTCCTTTTTAAATTAAATTCTCATCTTATCGATGAGGTTTTAATATAGCAAATAAACAAAATGGTGTCAATTGAAAAAGCCGAATTTAAAAAGCCCCTCACTTACGCTCGGGGCTTGATTTTTTGTTCTTCCTACTTTGAAAGAGCTTCAAAAAATTCTTCATGATTTTCGTAAAAATCCCGGTACGCGTCTCGGATTCAGACAACTTTTCTGATTTTTCCTCTCCTGTTTTCTGATAATAAGGAAAATTCCAGGGACTCCAAGGAAAGATCATTTTTACCTCCTTATTTGTTCTAATCCATTATTAATTAATATACTAATTTCTTCTTCCGAAAATACTTTTAATGAATAAAAATCTATCAATTCATCGCTAACGCTCCTGCCAAATACAGAAAAATCATCGCTATTTACGGTAACTGACACCCCTTCATTGAATAATTTTCGAATTGGATGCTCGGCAATATTTTTAACCACTCCCAGAACAATATTGCTATAAGGACAAATATTAAGAGATATATTCTTTTTTATTAATAATCTTATAACCTCTTTATCTCGTACCGCGGCTATGCCATGTTGTATGGCGTGTAGATTAAGTTTTTGTATCGCTTTTTTTATGTCCTGTGCCGTACCAAATTCTCCGATGTGCGCCTTAAGTTTAAGATTTTTTCTATCCGCCAATTTATAAATATCAATAAATTTTTCAATCGGGTTAGCATCTTCATTGCCATATAAATCTATGCTTCCAAAAATATTATTTTTTAAAGATTTTTTAAAAAGCTGCAACAGATACTGGGGGTTAATTTCTCTGTCTATTCC
This sequence comes from uncultured Candidatus Saccharibacteria bacterium, assembly GCA_964353285.1. Taxonomy (GTDB): domain Bacteria; phylum Patescibacteriota; class Minisyncoccia; order RBG-13-40-8-A; family RBG-13-40-8-A; genus RBG-13-40-8-A. The sequence continues at coordinate 1,076 of CAYGVF010000006.1, forward strand.
AGCTTCTATACATACGTTTAATTTCTTGGCAACTCTTTTTTTCTCTTCGCTGATAACTTCCAGGTATTCTTGCATGGACACTCCAATATATTCTGGAATAAGAAGATCAAAACTCATCTCCGTATACACGACCCCCTCTTCAATTAATCTTTGAAATACCGCCCTCGTCAGATAACAAACCGCATCTATATCCTTTATGGCGGGTACGATATTGTTTTCTATAAATAAATTAAATTTTTTCAAATTCTTAAAATGTCTGGGTGGTAATTTAATTCCCGGAAAAAGTTCCTTAAATGCATTGAATGGAACCGAAGTAAGGCCGTGACAGTGTAGGTCTGTGTGGGGAATTTTTTTAAATAAGCCCTTATCTTTTTTGGTTAGGGCATTATGCAATGTCTTGTGCCAATTATTTTTCATTTAAAATTTGATAATTGTAAGGACATCCTAATTTTATACCGTTGGAACAAGTTCGGG
>CAYGVF010000007.1:0-4756 GCA_964353285.1 uncultured Candidatus Saccharibacteria bacterium
ATATACGGTCTTTCGTATCCCTTTTCCTTTTTGATTTGGCAGATTTTTCCTATATTCTCCTTAATTTGTTCGAAATTGCTTCCTCGCCTGTATTGCTCATGAGTCTCTTTGGTCGCGCCGTCCAAACAGACAACCAAATAGCTCAAGCCGGAATCAAACATCTGTTCTATTTTATCTGAATCGAAAAGAGTCGTGTTGGTGCTGATTAAAACTTCTATTTTTTGTTCTTCGGCATATTTCGCCATTTTAAAAACATCTTTATTCAATAATGGTTCACCGGCAAAAATCATATTTATTCTTTTAAATATGTCCTTGTTCTGGTCGATAATTTTTTTAAATTCCTCCAGCTTCATGGCTCCCCTCGGTCTTTTCATATATTGCCAGGTGGGACACAAACGGCACGTTAAATTACAATTATTGGTCGGCTCGATGGCAACCCTGCCGTTAAATCCGAAATAAAAAAACCGCGCAGGCAAAAACGGCATTTTCAGCAAAAATCCTAAAATTTTCTTTATGATTTTTTTAATCATTTTTCTCCATAAATTGCTTATACCAGAACTGAAACGTAATTAAAGCCCAGATTAAATTTAGATTATATTGCCTTTTCTCAACATGATCGATAAAAACTCGCTCAATTCCTTTAAAGTTAAAATAATTATGAGTTTGCGAAGAATAACTGGGAGACAGAATTTCTGAGGCAAAATTCTTCAAATCTGTCCTCAGCCATTCAGACATCGGGGTCATCCAAACTTTCTTTTTATCTGATTTTAGAATATGCTCGGGCAAATAATCTTTCATTGCCTCAATAAAAATCTCCTTGCCTTGATTTTCATCTTTCATTTTATATTTACTTGGTATTTTCATTGCCAGTTCTACTAAACGATGATCTAAAACCGGCACTCTTTGTTCCAAGCCGAAAGCCATCGTTGTCTTGTCTGTACGCATCAGAGATTCGTCTGCCAACCAGGTCTTCAAATCAATCAACATAAACAATTTTTCGAAATCGGGTACTGAATATTGTCTTAAATATTTTTCTTTAAAGAATTTACTTGTTATTCTTGTCTGATTAATCTCTTTATTTAAAATCTTGCTAATCTCTTCTTCTTTTTGAAACATAAACTTGGTGTGTAGTTTTGATCTTAAAAATGGGAAAAATTTTGTTATACAATATTTGCTTAAAATATAACTATAATAGTAGCGCTTATAACCGCCGAATAGTTCATCTCCCCCGTCTCCGCCCAAAACCACTGCCACTTCTTTCTTGGCTAATTTAGAAAGAAGAAAAGTGGCAACCTGGGTTGGTTCGGCAATGGGCTCATCCATATGATAAAAAACGGTCGCAATATTATCTAAAATATCTTTACTGTCGACAAATAACTCGTGATGCTCGGTTTGATAATATTGACTTGTCTGTCGTGCCAAAAGAATATCTTGGACAAATTTTTTATTAGGATCATAAATCTCAAAACCAACCGTGAAGGTTTTTATTTTATCAGACAGAAGTCGACTTGTTATGCCTAAAACCGAAGTAGAATCAACGCCTCCGCTTAGAAATATTCCAACTGGCCGATCAGAAATTAATTGTCCTCTAACTGATTCTTTCGTTAATTCTCGGATCCTTTCAATGATTTCTTCTTTCGATTTCATATCCTTAAAGTCGTCTATATTCCAATATTTTTTAATCTCGATCTCTCCGTTTTTTAACATCAAATAATGCGCTTGGGGTAGCTTGTAAACATCTTTAAGCATTGTTAAGGGAGCCGGAACATATAAAAGTCGGAAATAATGATTAAAAGCCTCTAAATTTATTTCTTTTTTGATTGGATGTTCCAAAATTGCCTTAATTTCCGAAGAAAAAATAAATTTATTATCTTTATAATAATAATACAGGGGCTTCACGCCTATCCTGTCTCGGGCCAAAAATAGTTCTTTTTTTCTCGTGTCCCAAATAGCAAAAGCGAATATTCCGTTCAACGATTTCAGACAATCTTTTCCGTAATCCTCGTAAAGATGCAGTATAACTTCGCTGTCGGTTTTCGAATAAAGTTTATGGCCTCTTTTTTCCAGTTCTCTGCGCAGTTCTCGGAAATTATATATCTCCCCGTTGAAAATAAGGCAAATAGATTTGTTTTCATTAAAAAGCGGCTGCCTGCCTTTCTCCGATAAATCAATAATTGAAAGTCGGCGATGGCCCAGGGAAACATTTTCATCCAAATAAAATCCTTCGTCATCCGGTCCTCGGTGCTGAATTTTTTTATTCATTTTTTCAATCAATTCCTTATTTTGGAAATTGAATCCGTTTATTCCGCACATAATATATAAAATTTCTAATTTCTAATTTCTAATTTTTAATAAATTCCAAAATCTTTTTTGCGCGATTATCCCAGGTATAATTTTGAACATTATTATATGCCTGTTCGGAAATATTTTTAGCTAAAACAAAATCGTTTAATGCTTTTTGAATGCCGATGGCCATCATTTGCGGGTCGTCTGGCTTGACTAAGATTGCATTATTTTCTTTCAAAGTTTCGCGAAAAGACGGTAAATCGGAAGCAACAATTGGCCGGCCAGAAGTCATATATTCAAACATTTTCATCGGCGAAGTGAAACTTTTCGATGTCTCGTAATTCTGAGTTCCGGTCAAAACCAGACAATCGGCCGCTTTCAAATAAAATGGAATCTGACTATAGTCCTTATGACCCAAAACAAGAACTTTTTCCAGATTATTCTTTTCAACGAATTTTTTGAAATCGGATAAATACCATTTTATTCCCCCAACAACAACTACGAGAGCGCTTGGGTCCAAAAATCCGGAAGACAAGGCCAAGGTTTCAACCCCTTTCCACTTATAAAGATGTCCGGTATAAAGAATTATTTTTTTATTCAATGGCAAGCCTAAGTCTTTTCTGCATTCCTCTTTGCTTTTTTTGACTTCAAAGTCTTTCAAATCTATACCATCGGGCGCCACCAAAATTTTTTCCTCTCTAACTCCTTTGTTTATCAAAGATTGCCTTAGGCCTTGGGTAATGACGATAATTTTCTTTACTCTTTTCAATAAAAACGCGAATAAACTTCTGTGTAGTTGATGAACCTCCAAAACAATATTTCTTTTTATGAGACTGGTAAAAAACAGGCTGAATCTGTCGCGGGAATAAATAATATCTGATTTTTTGAAAATTAAATAAATTGATGAAAAAAATGCGAAAGAGAGCGCCTGGGTTAAAAATGAAATCGGCCCCAAAAATCTGTTCAACGGAGTCAAATCGAAACAAAAAATTCTCTTGATTTTAAAATTTTTCTCAACCCGATAATATTCAAAGGGGTCTTTTTTAATTAAATCGGAAATCCCAAAACGCCGAGGCACAATCAGTTCCAATTCTCCGCCGTGCCTCGAAAGAGCCTCACACATTTTCATAACCTGAAGACCGTGAGCCATCTCGGTCGGCAATCTTGTATTAGCTATGTAGATTATTTTCATAGATTATTTCTGGCATTCAAAATAATACATTAAAACATATTTATCCTTACCGTGTCTTTTGTTGAGTTTACAGATTATTTTATCCAAAATAATAGCAGAAAAAAGAATTATCGGTCGGATTATCTTCGGAAACAAAAAGGCAGTAAGATAGTAGTTCACGGCGAAAGGACCGTAGCCCAATGCTTCAACTTTTATATCTTTAAAACCGGATTCTTTAAATAATCTATTAAGAGTGGAATTGGTATATCTGAAATAATCGTCCGGATCGCCATGGACGCTCCCCATGAAAGGAATGGTGCCAATAAATTTGCCATTGTTTTTTAAAACCCTGAATGATTCACTGATTACGTTCTTGTAATTAAAAATATGCTCCAAAAGGTTAAAACAAGTAACGCAGTCAAAGTCATCATTTTTGAAGGGAAAGGGTTTTTCGAGATCCGCTTTTATGTCCGGTTTCCTTTCGTCCGATATATCGACCGAAATAATTTGTGCGTCTTTGTTTATTTTTAAAAATCTGTAGGCGCTGGGCTTTTTGGTCCCGGACGCAAGATCTAAAATTTTTCCCTTAAGTTCTTCTGTTTCTCTCATTCGATTGTTAATTAAAATACGGGGCAAGCTTTTTCCCTTAAAGGTCTCTTTGATTAAGTCTTTAAATAAATTACTCATTTTTTAATATATCTTATACCTGTTTTAATTAAATCTTTAAATTCTTTAAATGATCTGACTTTTTTGAGTTTTCGAAATCCCTTTTTAAATACCCCTCCACTGAATCCTAATTCTTTACCCATAATCGCCTTAATTTTTTCTATTTCCGCACCCGGCCACTCCATATAGAAAAGAGACGGATCATCGCCTGTAATTTTGTATTTTTCCGAATGATAAGGACTATTCCAGGAAAAATCCTTGGGCATTATCCCTTTCTGTTTTGCCATAATTTCCAGTTCTGTACCCGGATAAATTACCGTAAAGCCATACGCGGGATAAGAATTTTTTATTTCTTTAAGTCCTTTCATCAAATTTATCGTCATTTTTAAGTCCTCAGTGGTCTCCTGGGGCAGATTAACCATAAAATTGGTTACTACCGCCATACCGACTCCCAAAGCCAACCTGACCGCCTCTTTCGCCTGTTCAACTGTTATGTTTTTCTTGATTACTTTCAGAATTTTCGGGCTTCCAGATTCTATGCCATAACTTATTCTAATGCATCCGGCTCTCTTCATCAGTTTAAGAAGGTTCTCATTGACTGTATTTGCTCGTGCTCGGGCATACCAAACTATG
>CAYGVF010000008.1:0-3275 GCA_964353285.1 uncultured Candidatus Saccharibacteria bacterium
CTCTTTGGCGAAGTTTTGGGATTGGATCCCGACCCGTACAGCTTCTGGCACTCTTCGCAGAAAAAAGACCCGGGATTAAACTTAGCCCTCTACGACAATAAAAAAGCGGATGAATTATTGAAAGATGCGAGACAAAACCTAGATAAAGATGTTCGGCTCAAAAAATACAAGGAATTTCAACAATTAGTAGTTGACGATGCGCCCGCAGTTTTCTTGTACAGTTCTTATCATCTTTATTACACTGCCAAAAAAATAAAAGGCATTGAAGTAAAAAATATTGTTTTACCGTCAAAACGCTTCGCAGACATCGAAAAGTGGTACATAAAAACTCAAAGAGTTAAAAAACAATGATTGATTTGGAAAAATTACAACCGGGTATCAGGGAACTGGACGATATAACCGATGTTATCCATGATAAAGAGTGGCTTAAGACCTCTCCTAATTTCGAACTTTATTATATGTATCGAGATTTAGCCGAAAACGCACTTGATAAAATGAAAATAGAAGACGCCGGTCTAAGATACGATATTACATTAATGCTGCCAATAATGTTGGGAAAGGAATTTAATAAAACTCTCGGCCATGACCATCCGATTGTTCCGGGAACAAACCTAACTTACCCGGAACTTTACGAGGTCTTAGAAGGAGAAGCTGTCTTTCTTTTACAGGATTCGAATGACAAAGAAATAAAAGATGTGTTTGCCATTCATGCCAAAAAAGGAGATAAGGCTTTAATGCTACCCAAATACGAACACGTCTTAATCAATCCAACAGACAAAAAACTAAAAACCTGCAATTGGATTTGCAGAAATTTTGGCTCCAATATTTATAAACCATTCCGCGCAAGACACGGATTCTGTTATTACGCAATGAAAAATCCCTCGGCTCCACTCGGAATAAAATGGATAAAAAATGAAAATTACGAATCAATTCCCGAACTGAGATTCGAAGAAGCGAATAATTTTTACACTTTTGACTTGGATAAAAATAAGCCGATTTACGAATCAATAAACCAACCGAAAAAATTAGATTTTCTTATCAATCCGCAAAATTACGAATGGAGCTAGGCGGAACCCCGCACCAAAGCAAGGCTTGGTACGGGGCAAGCTGGCAGATTTACCCCGTACTAATTTTGCCGAAGTGGTGGAATTGGCAGACACATAGCGTTCAGGGCGCTATGAGCGAAAGCTCGTGAGGGTTCAAATCCCTCCTTCGGCACCAATTACTATAATTCCTTTGTTATTTGACAGGGGATTTTTTGTATGATAAATTAAAAACAATCCCTGGATTGCCGGGACCCCAAAAACCAAAAAACATTTACCCTCCTTTGCTGAATTATGCGTGGTCCCGGCATCGCACATTTTGTTCTCTGAAACAATTCTCATCTTTTAAGGCGCAGCCCCGATTGTTGATCTCTTAAAGATCTCTCTTGGGGCTCTTATTTTATCAAAAAAGTTATCCACAGACCGAGGTACTTGACACGATATTTTTTTGAGAATATCCTGATATAATAGTTCAAAACCTCAAACACACAATAGTTGGCACCTTATAGCTCCTTATCAAAAACATTCTCAATACAGGCTCTGAACAACCAAATTATTTAACTCATTTTTTCCCTTCCCCATTTAATTTGGTTCGTTCAGAGCCGCTTTTTTTCCGAAACCCAACTCCCGAAGAAGGGTTTGTCTTTTGCCCCGGGGGTCAATCCTAATGGAAAACCCTACGGGGCTTTTTTTATTCCAGGATTTATTCTATAATAAAATCATGATATCTTTTGACGATTTCGACAAAGTGGACATAAAAATCGGAACAATCCTGGAAGCGGAAAAAGTAGAAGGCGCGGATAAGTTGCTGAAACTTTTGGTTAATATCGGTGACCCCGCAGGAACGGGGCAAGCAGAAAAAAGAATTCTGGTTGCAGGAATTGCCCAAGATTATCAGCCCGAAGATATTATTGGCAAGCAAATTCCGATTTTAACTAATCTCGAACCAAAAAAACTCCGTGGCATCGAAAGCCAAGGAATGATTTTAGCCGTGGATATAGATAATAAGGCCACCTTACTCCATCCGGACAAAAAGGTTCCGAATGGAAGCAAGGTGAGATAAATATATGTCTCTAAAAGCAAAATTACCCATTTGGGTATTCATCACGGTTGCGGCAATTGGTGTTGCGGTAATAATTTTACTGATTCAATATAGGTCTTCGGTGCTTGATGAAATGAAACTGCAATTGTTAGAAGATGCTTACTGGATAAAAACCATTCCCAAAAAAGACACCCTCGCCGGCTGGGAAACTTATCGGAACGATGATTTTAATTATTTAATAAAATATCCGCCTAACTGGAAATTTTTTGAAGTACCAAACTTGGCTCGACCACCAAAAGAAGTAGTTCTGATTGGCCCCAATCCCAAACCCGGAGGCATGGGCCCAGAATCAGACGTAGACGGAACTTATATAGGCATACAATTTCATTATCTCTATCCGAATGAAACAATTGACCAATCTATCAAAAACTTCAGAACCGTGAGGACTACTTATTTTACAGAAACGAAAATTAAATTCTCCGGCCAGGATGCCTATCAATTCGTAGATTCGCGGGACGGAACATATGATATCCTCATTCCATATCAAGGAAAGTTGTATTATATAAATTCAAATAATTATAATTTAGCAGATGTCCAAAAATCTTTAGCCACTTTTAAATTTATCCCGTAAAATTATCTTCGGTAATTAACAAGACAAGTTGAGTAAATAAAAACTATGAAAATATTCAGCGGGATGAGGCCCAGCGGACAATTACATATTGGAAATTATTTGGGAGCTTTGAAAAATTGGGTGGAATTACAAAAAAAACACCAATGCATTTTTGGCGTTGTTGATTATCACGCAATCACCACTCCGTTTAATCCCAAACAAATTCAGAAGGATGTTTATAATTTAGTTTTGGATTATCTGGCAGCTGGCATTGACCAGAAAAAATCGATTATCATAGTCCAATCTCAAATTCCCGAACACACGGAATTGGCTTGGATTTTGGGAGCTTTAACCCCGGTATCGTGGCTTGAGCGTATTCCTACTTACAGGGAAAAACTTGAATTGCACCCAAAACACAGAAATTTGGGAATCCTTGCTTATCCAGTTTTAATGGCGGCAGACATTCTTCTTTATAAGGCCACGCTTGTTCCGGTGGGCGAAGATCAAATGCCTCATGTTGAAATTACCAACGATTTAGCCAGACGCTTCAACCAAATGTTCGGCAAAACTTTCCCGCTTG
>CAYGVF010000009.1:0-1984 GCA_964353285.1 uncultured Candidatus Saccharibacteria bacterium
AGAGCCCCGATACTCGCCTTGTAGACGATTATCGGGGCAGGGGCAGGATCACATGGCTTTGTTGCGGACAAAGGGCTTGCCCAACATTCTGCGAACATTCTCGCGGAATTTCGAGCCAAGGATTCTGCTTTTTGGCCAGGCTTTCTTTTTGCCGCTAAGACTGCCACCGTAGCTATGGAACGGTTTCACTGGCGTCGAGGGGACGTGGATTTTGCGCATTTTAAAACCTCCTTGTCGTATTCAGACACCCTAATTATAGCAAATCAATGTGAGTTTGTCAACCCTGCACCTATCTTTTTGACGTTCCTCGAATAATTTGTGTCCAAAGCCGTAAGGCGGCTTCGCCTCTGTTTAACCTATTTATGGAGCCATAATTTGAGATAGGTGCAGGGTTAAGCTAAATCAAAAAACAGCAGAAATGCTGTTTTTTGATTTATGCCCCCGGGCTGATTCGAACAGCCAATCTCTAGGTCCGCAACCTAGCGTTCTATCCGTTGAACTACGGGGACTTGGACCTAAAAACCAATTCTTCTCATCCAAATATCGATGAGTGATTCTTGGTGTCTTTTTTCGGGTAAAAATTTTAAAAGGTAATCTCTGATTTCCACGGGATTTTCTTCGGCCAAGGGAATCCTGATATAGGGAAAGAAAGTTTTTTTGCTTCTCATGCTCAGTTCTTTTTGTTCCGGCGGATTATAGAACAGCCAGAAAGATTTTAAGTCGTGAAATTCATGCAGCCTTCCATTAACTTCTACGCCTTTTTCGTTGATTTTAAATTTTATAATCCTCGGTTCTTTGTTGGCATACATATAAAAAATCACAAAAGCCAGAACAATAAAAATCAAGAACAGGATATTTTCGGCAATAAGCGAGATAATTCCCAGGGCAATAGTAATGATTGCCGGAAGAATGAACCAGGAACTGCTTTTTTTCTTTTTTTCGAATTCCGGCGCCTCCCATTCGAATTCTTTCAATTCGATTTTTTCCTCTTTATTATTTTTCATTGTTTTTGGGTGAAGAGTATAAATACTTGACCATTAATAATTTTAAAATTCTCGAAAGCACAAATACGCCGCCAACCTCGATTGTAATATAGGTTATGTCTATTAATCCTTTCAGTTCTTCACCGCTATCGGAGTAGGAAAAACGGTCTTTGGTCAGAAAATTAATCAAATATAGAACGGCGGTGATAATAATCCACAAATAAACAAATAATTCGCCTTTTCTCTGAACCTTTTCCGAAACCGAGCGCTCCAAAAATCTTAAGGCCTCTTTATGCAGGGAATAAACAGCCAAGATTCCCACGTAAAAAACATTTATTCTTGACGGGGGAAACGCACCTCGGGAGAAGAATTCCGCCAAACTCATAAAGACTGCCAAAAGAGTAATAAAAAAGCAAATCCAAAACAAGATGGTGTTTATTTTTGTTTCGATTTGAATAACTTTTTCGGTCATAGTTTTTCCGCCAGCTGGCGGATTAAGAATTAGAGGAGGTGAGATTCCCCGCGACATATCATTTATCAAATAAATGATTGCGCGGGTCCGCTCACGAGCGTAGCAAGGTGAGCGGAGAACCCCCGAAGTCCTTGCGGGTCTACCGGTTTTTCAGCGACATGCCCTTCGGGCTGCGCTGATCAACTCACGAGTGAAACGAGATGAGCTGACAGGACCTCTTGGCAGCAAGGCGGTGAGGGTGAGATTCCCAGCTCGTCTTACGTCACGAAGATGAGCCCAGAACCAATAAATCCTTGGTGACTAAACGGAGGCGGGAGGATTCGAACCTCCGAGACCATTTCTGGTCTACTTGTTTTCAAGACAAGCACGATCGTCCACTCTGTCACGCCTCCGTTTAGTCACCAAAAATCATTCCAATCCCAATTTCTTTTTTAGTTGTCTTCTGCCTTGGCCAGTTTTATAAAATAGTTCTGTTTTTCTGGCTAGTATTTTATTTCTGTGGCCCTCATAATAAATCAAATTCCATGGC
>CAYGVF010000010.1:0-3003 GCA_964353285.1 uncultured Candidatus Saccharibacteria bacterium
ATAAGCGATAAATTCGAGGAAATCTGGGCAAAAGAGAAAGTATTTTTCGAAAAATACGAAGGATATATTTCCACTCAACTCGGCCCGAAAGCCGAACTTTCCGAATTAAAAAAACTAGCCGAGGAAATAAGGAGTAATTCCCACATCGGCTAATTCGCACGAATGTGGCATAAAGATAAGTTTTTTGTTATAATGTATTTATATGAAAAATTTAAAAAACTTGGGCAGAAAATTTAAGGCACTGGGCAATGAAAGACGATTGAGGATTATGGGAGAATTATTGAAACACAAGAAGTTGACCGTTGGAGAAATCAGCGACAAAATAAGGCTTTCTTTTCGCAGCACATCCAGACATTTGAAAGTTTTGGAAAATTCAGAATTTGTGAACTGGGAGCAGGTTGGCATAAATATATATTATTTCATTTCGCCAGAAGTTCCGGAAAAATTTCTCAAATTGATTAGAGCTTAATTAAACCCCACATCGGCTAATTCGTGCGAATTAGCCGATAAGGATTAAAAATAAATCCCAAAATCCCCATGGAAAATTGTATATTTTGCAAAATCGTAAAAGGATTGGGGAAAAATAAAAAATCGCCTTTTGGGCGATTTTTTATTTACACCGAGCTTGTCGAAGTGGTAGAATAGAAATTATGGAGAATGTAATAACGGGAAAATATTTTAAGCAAGACGATTTTTCTCAACGAGAAAAAGAAGTACTTGAACAAATAATAAAAGAAACGGGATTTAAGCTTGAAAAAGAAATTTTTCGCGGTGTTATTTATGAAAAAGCCAAAGTCGGAAGTTTAATCTATAAAGGCAAATACCGAAAAAAACCGGCAGTCTTAAAATTACAGGGCTTACAGCCGGAAATTGACGAAGCAGAAATGGTCAATAGTTTTATGAAGCAGAATAAAAGTTTAATGGTCCGCACGCCTAAATTATATTTCTACAAAACCTGGGAAGAGGACAAAGGATATGGGTTTCAAATCAGTGAATATATTGACGCTCCAAAAATTTTCGAGATGCCTTTTGCCACGGAAGAACAAATGATGGAATTCGGAAGATTTTATCAGGATTATAGGACATCGGCCTTAACCAGTCCTTGGTTGGAGCCGACAACCAAAAATAGTTTAGAATTAACCATAAAAAAGGTTGAAAATTGGCGCAAGATTTCCGAACACAAAAGGAGATTAAAAACAGAAGATTACGTTCCTTTTTTGGAAAAATTCGATTCTTTGGCAAAGAAGCATTTTCCCTCGATTCCATTGGTTTTTTGTCATAGACATATAACTGCCAATGATATTTATAAAATGCCGGATGGTTCATTTGTGCTTTTTTCAAATCTTTTTTGGAGCCATTGTCCCCAGTGGTATGAGCTTGCTTTTAATATTTGGGCCTGTATGCAAAACATAAGGGATGTAGATTATAATTTTGATAATTTATTGAATTATATCGAGAAATGGCGTCAATCTTATCATCAAATTTCCGTAGTGCAAAAGGATGAAGATTTTGACAGAAAATTAGACATCAATCTTCTCGAAAGAACCATAGGTGCGATATTGGTGGACATTGGAGTTAATGATTTTTTTGACAAACCAGAAAATCAAAAATATTTTCAACATCTTTTAAAATTACACCAGCAATTCTTCGATTATTTGGCTGAGAGATTAAGTTGAATAAGACACACATCGGCTAATTCGTACGAATTAGCCGATAAGGATTAAAAATAAACCCCAAAAACCCCATGGAAAATTGTATATTTTGCAAAATCGTAAAAGGATCGGGGAAAACCTCAAAACACTTGACAAAATATTGGTATGGGTGTATAATTAAAGCGTAAAATCCAGAAAGAAAGGAGGTGAAAAAGATGGACGCTCAAGAAAGAAATTCTATAGCGTACGCTCTACTCAAAGTTATTATTAAAGATGAAACTCGACTTGCCAGCATCCCTGATCTCAAAAGAAAGGCCGGCAATCTTCAGAAACAGACCAGCATTCCCGCAGAAAAGATTGTAGAGTTCGGCAAGATTCTCATCAGAGAAGCCTTCGAAGAGCAGATGGCCGCTATAGACCGCAAGCGCGAAGACAAAAAATAATGTCTTCGCAAATTCAAGAAAGGACAAGGTTGAAACGTAAGTCTCCTTAAAAGGGTAATTGTGCTTCCTCCACAATTGTGGGGCAAAGGACAGAACAAGAACCTCTCCTCTCTTTTCTTGAATCCAACCCAGGGGCAAGGCCGACCTTGCCCCTTTTTTATTTCCCGGCTTTTAAAATAACTCTCTTGCATTTTACGGGTTTTTTTGATAGGGTAAGGGTAGTTCCAAGTACAAAACAAAGGAGGGGAAAAATGAAACCGGATCAGTATAAAGACAACGCCTGGCTGACCAAAAAATATTGTATCGACCAGTTATCGCCGAGAGAAATAGCCCAGGAATGCGGAGTCCATATAAGAACGGTTCAACGTTGGATTGAAAAACACGGTATTCATAAGAGAAGCTTAAGCGAGGCAATGCTATTAAGAACAGAGCGGATGAGAGTCGATGTTACGCCGGAGCTTGCTAACGCGACATACCGAAATAGGAGATGGTTGAAAAGTAAAAGAATAAAACAAAAGTTGACCGTGAGAGAAATTGCGGAAATGTGTCATGTGTCGGGTCCTACCATTTGTAGTTGGCTGAGAATACGGGGTTTTAAACCCGGAAATATAACAAAGGGAAGAGTGACAGTGGGAATAAGGTTCGCTGTTCCGAAATTTATGCGGGAAAACATAAATGAATTCTGCCGACTTAAAAAAATAGGAAGGTCCTCATTAATCAGGGAGCTGCTGACAGGAAAAATGCTCAAGGAGGGATTTGATCCCTACAAGTAAAAACCAAGCCGTCGCGCTCGGCGCGACGGCTTTTTCATTTCTCGGGTTTGAAAATTATTGACATTATTTTCGATAGGTGATAAACTTATATTGGGTCAGAAACCGAAAGAAGACTAAGGAAAATTGGACAAGCCC
>CAYGVF010000011.1:0-7011 GCA_964353285.1 uncultured Candidatus Saccharibacteria bacterium
TTCAACTGCCGATTTTATGGGCGTTATACAGAGTGTTTATTAATGTTTTAAAGCCCGAGAATTTATCCGCGCTTTATGGCTTTGTTAAAAACCCCGGAACAATTAATTCGTCTTTTTTGGGCATTATGGATTTGTCCGTGCCTAGTTATGTTTTAGCGATTTTGGCTGGCGTTTCGCAGTTTTTGTACTCCAAGCTTACGATGAAGTATTCTCCGCAAATGCCCCAAACAGATGCCAAGAAAGGGATTGGTCAGGGAATTCAAAAAGTAATGAGCCAACAAATGGTTTATTTTATGCCCATTCTGACAATTATAATTGCCTTAAGACTACCGGCTGGCTTGTCTCTGTATTGGTTCTTGAGCACTCTTTTGGGGTTTGTTCAGGATTATTTTCTCTTGAAAAGAAAAAACTGGTCGCAATCTGGCAAAGCATCAACGGGTTAATTTGTATAAATTTTATGGAGAAAACAAAACAAACAATCAAAGAAATTTTAGAAAAAATGGGAATCAGCGATGTTGTTATCGATATAAAAAAGGATAATTCTTTAAAGGACAAAGAAACGTTAATAATAGAACTGGGCCTTGATTTAAGAGACGCCAGACCATTCCTGATGGATGGAGCGGGGGGATTAAGCGCGCTCCAACACCTTTTAAGGGTTTTGTCTTTCAGGGATAGTCCTGGCCAAGGGTTTTTATTGGTTGATATCAATAATTATAGAAAAGAGAGAGAAAGCTTTTTATCCGAATTGGCTATGAAGGCAGCCCAAAGAGTAAGAAGGACCAAGAAACCGGTTGCGCTCGAGCCAATGTCGGCCTACGAGAGGAGATTTATACATTTGAAATTAGCCGAGAATCCTGATATCGTTACTGAAAGCATCGGCGAAGAACCGGAAAGGAAAATAGTGGTCAGATTATATCCGTGACCATAATATGACTTTAGTCAGAAAAATTGCATACAATACGATTATTTCTACGGGGGCACGCATTCTTGCGGTGGCCCTTTCTTTAGTTAGCTTGGGATTGATTACCCGTTATTTGGGCAAGGAGGGATTTGGAAGCTACAGTTTAGTCCTGGCTTTTTTGTATGTTTTTAATATTTTAGCCGATTTGGGACTCTATTCTTTAATGACCAGAGAAATATCCCGGCCAGGAGCGGACGAAAAGAAGATTGCCAGCAATATTTTTACTCTTAGAATAGCGGCTCTTTTAATATTTTTGGGATTAGCCGTTGTTTCTATTTGGTTTTTTCCTTACGCGCACCAAGTTAAATTGGGAGTAATTATTGGTTCGGTTAGTTATTTGTTTTTATCGGCGTCCCAGGTTTTAATGGGGATTTTTCAAAAATATCTCCGCATAGACAAGGCGGGGTTAGCCGATATTATCGGTCGTTTAATTCAACTGGTTTTGGTGGCTGTTTTTATTCATTTCAATCTCGGATTTTTCTCTATTTTATCCGCTTTAATTATAAGCTGTATTGGAAACTTTGTGTTTAATTTGATTTTTGCCCGAAAATACGTCGCTTTGACATTGGCCTTTGACTTTTCTTTTTGGAAAGGATTAATAAAAAAAGCTATTCCCATAGCCGCTTCTATTGTTTTAACTCTGATTTATTTCAAATTCGACACTATTTTTCTTTCTTTGAAATTCATCAATCGTTCTTCAGCTGACCCGATTATTGATGTGGGTATTTATAATGTTGCTTACAAAATTTTGGAAGGATTGATATTTTTCCCCTTAATGTTTGTGGGGTTAATAATGCCGTTGCTTTCCAGATCCGCAATTTCTAATCGAGAAGAATTTAAAAATATATTCCAAAAGACTCTGGATGTTTTGATTATTTTTGTTATTCCCTTGGTGGTTGGACTTGCAATTCTGTCATCGCCAATAGTAGTTCTTATTGGGGGGGCGCAGTTCGGGGATTCTGCTCCTGTTTTACGGCTTTTAAGTATTGCTATCGGCTTGATATTTTTGGGCAATCTTTTTGGTCACAGTATTATTGCTTTAGACAAACAAAAGATCGGGGCTTGGATATATTTTGGGGGGATGATTTTTAACATAGTGACGAATTTAATTTTTATTCCCAAATATTCCTATTTCGGCGCTGCCGCCACGACGGTCGTCACAGAACTGCTGGTTACGATTTTGATGCTTTACCTGATTTATAAGACAATTCATTATTTCCCCCGTTTTAACATTTTGAAATCTTTTGTGGCTGGATTGGTTATGGGCGGATTTTTATATTTATTTAAAAATTGGAATCTATTTTTACTTATTCTTGGCGGAATAGTTATTTATTTTGCCGTGCTTTATTCGATTAAAGGGATTAAGAAAGAAGAGCTTTCTTTGCTGGTTAAAAAAGAAATATGAGGATTTTGGAGCGGGGAATCTATTTCGTTGTTTTTTGCCTGCCATTATACCTAATCCGGTTCAATATTTTTAATATTCCAACCACGTTGTTGGAATTATTGATTTATGTCTTATTTATTTTGTGGTTGGTAAAGGGTTTTAAGTTTAAAGAATTTAAAGCTTTGCTTCTCGCTCATTGCTCGTTGTTTTCGGCTATTTTTTTGATTTTGATTGGCGCGGGTATAGCTGTTTTTTATTCCTGGAACATAAGAACAAGTTTAGGAATTTTAAAGGGTTGGTTCGTAGATCCGTTGCTGTTTTTCGTGGTTGTTGTTTCCGTGATTAAGAAACCCAAACAATTCAAGGGAATTTTTTACAGTTTAATCTTATCGGGTTTTATAATCTCCATAATCTCCTTGATTTATTTGGTTTGCGGGAAGCTTGATGCCAGTAGTCGGTTGCAGATTTTTTACACTTCCCCCAATTATTTGGCCATGTATCTGATGCCGATCTTTATCCTGTCTTTCTATTTGTTTTTAGAGGAAAAAAGAGCCATATTTTTATTTGCAGCTTTATTGATTTTTTTGGTTATTGTTTTTACGGAATCTTTCGGCGCTTTTCTTGGCTTGATCTTTGCTTTAATCTTCGGACTGGGGGTTTATCTTTATAAAAAAAAGCCAACCCACGACTGGCTCGCATTAGCCGGAAAAAAGCTGTTTTTAATAATCCTTTGCTTCAGCATTGTTATTGTTTTGCTTCTAATTTATTGGAAAATTAATTCAATACAGGGGAAGCTGTCCCTTAATTCTCGTTTGGAAATTTGGCAAAGAGCCTGGAATGTTTTTAAAGCATATCCATTTATCGGTATCGGACCGGGCACTTTTGGCGATTATTTCCCGCCCTATCCCAGGTGGGGTGTTCCCCAACCGCACAATCTTTATTTGGCATTTTTGATTCAAACCGGCATTTTCGGCTTTATTGGATTTATTTGGCTCGTGGTTTGGTTTTTTAAAAGGGGATTTGAAGACCTGAAAAAAAATCTTTTATCTTTGCCGCTTTTAATAGTTATGGTTTATTTTCTTGGACATGGTCTGGTCGACACGACTTACTGGAAAAACGACTTATCGATATTTTTTTGGTTGATAATCGGATTAATGGCAATATTAAAAAAGAATCCTGGTTAAGATTCTTTTATTCGGACCATTCGGATGCGATTCGTAAATTAGAATCGCATTTTATAATCTTATCGAATACAATAATCCGTTTACTTTGTTTATAAAAAACAGATAATCTTCCTGGGGCGATAGAAACACGTCATTTGTATCGTAGATTTCTTTGAGCTGGGAGTCTTCCAATAGTTTAATTTTTTCTCCGGTTTCAATATTTATTTTATAAAAATCATCATCGGACAAGAAGACCCCTTTATAGAAATCATCGGGCAAAACCTCGGCTTCGTTTATATTCTTGGGAATTGCACAGTAAAGATATCTTAAATCCTGGGGCCACGCGCATTTTTCTATTAGTGTCGAAATCCCAGTTGATTTCTCATTTGAACCATTGCGGTCGGCAACATAAAGAACAATACTTTTTCCGCCCGAAACAGTTTTCGAATAAAGAATCTTATTGCCGTTAGGCGACCACTTAACGTTTAATCCGTAGATATCGGAAAAAATTTCACTGAGTGATTTTGTGTTGGGATTAAGAGAATAAAGGGAGCTTGGAGCTATACCTGACGGTCTGTCCTGAAGATAGATTTCCGTTCCCTTAGGCCAGTTTATCAATAAATTTTTTAATCTGGTTTTTAGGATCATCGAGTAATTGGAGCCGTCGGGATTAGAAACGGTAATGGTATTGTCTTTTGTGGCTTCGTTATAGTATTGATAGGCAATTTTCTTGCCGTCGAAAGACCAGGTTATATCCTGAATGTTTTTATTCAGGAGACCCGCTTTGTTGTTGGAAAGGTCGTAAAAATACTTGGTAATATTTCCTATTCCATCCTGAAAAATTATGATTGTTTTATTTTTCTCTCCGGACCAAAGAACACCGGCAAGATTTTCCAAGGCATTGTTGGAAGTCTGAGATAAATTAGAACCATCAAAATTGGATTGCCAAATGGTGCCGTTCGAGCGCAGATAGTAGGTTACCTGGGTCTTGTCGTTGGTTATGGTCGGCGAATAGACCGCCTCTTGGCTAATGGCTTTTATTCTTTGTTCTGCCTGGGGAATAACTTGGCCACCCGTTCCTGGTTCCTCCCCGGGTTGCCCCGGTTGTTGTCCTGGAGGAAGTTGTCCTCCGCTCGGAAACTGACCAGTGCCCCCGCTTTCCGGCGAGATTTTTTTAAAGAAAAACTTATAAACCAATAATCCGGCCAAAACCAGAATTAGGATGACAATTAAAACGATTAGGATTTTTTTAAACCTTGTATTCATTTAATTAAATTAAATTATTATCTTAGGCTCAAGCTTACTAAGTCGGGGTTAATGGTTCTTAAAATCAGAACACTTGCCAAAAGAAGAATCACTCCCAAAATTGCCGAAAAGATTTGGTCTTTGGCATCCTGGGCCTTTGACGGATTTCCGGCAGAAGTGACATATTTGAATGCCCCGATTATTATGAATAGAAGCGCGACCATGCCGACAATTCCGATAGAAAAAAGATAAATATATCTGATCAGATCGGGGAGGGTAAATCCTTCTTCTCCCGGTGCTGGTATGCCTTCAATTTTAGGATAATCCAGTATTAAATCGACGGCTAGGGCAGATTTGGCGATTCCCAAAAACAGCAAAGCAAAGAAATTGCTCAAAATCAAATTTTTAAAAATATTTTTTCTCATAAATTTTATTAATGTATTTTTACCAACGCAGATTGGGAACGACTTTGGCGAGAATCCGATTTATTGGTTGCGCTCACCGATAGATTTGTTTCCGAAACATCTTTGTTGGTTTTTCCGCCAATAAGAAGGTCCAGGACATTTGCGCTGTAAGCAGAGGAAAGGATTGGGTCTTGGTTGGCAAAGCGCCATTCGAAATTCAGGTCTGTTAGTTTGTTTATGTCAAAGAAATAGGGTCTTACAATAAAATATGCTTTTTTATCCGAGAAGACGTCGGCGGTTCTGGTCATTCGGTCGGAAAAATAAGAACCGCCATTTGAAAAACAAAGAACGATTTCAGGTTCGGCTATGGGGATTTCAATAGATTCTTCAATTGAAAAAGAGCGAGATTCGTTAAATATTTTTACTAAAATTTTATGCGTGGCGCCACTTGATCTCCTTATCCTGAATTCAAAACTGGTTTTGGCATAACCGGATTTATTTTCTTGAAAAACATCGTCCACGAACCAGCTGTATTTTAGATTGGTCGGATTGCCTCCGGAAATATCTAAAATTGCTTCAATAATTACAGCCGCTCCCTGAACGGGAAGAGCCCTACCCTTGTATTCATAGGGCGTATATGTTTCGGCTGACCAGCTAAACTTAAAGCTGTTAAGATTAATGTTTTCTTCGGCTGACCCGGTAAGAAGATCATCAACATTTATGCCGGGAATATTTAAATCGGGGAGATTGAAATTAAAATCCACTTGAGCAAAGACAGCCAGAGGGAAAAACAGCACAAAGATCAAAATTAAACTTATTTTTATTTTATTCATTTTTATGTTTTAATAGTCGCTTTTTTGGCCGCACCGATTGTTTTTTGGCCGAGTTTACTGTCTTGAAAATATACATAGAGAACAAAGATAGTCCAAATCGGGAGTATTCCGAAAGGAGAGATTTCCCCCAAAAAGGCAGTAAGAACCTGAAGGGTGGGATCTTTTTTGGGTCCGGCCTGGTGTTTCATGATTCTCCAAAGCCAAAGCAAACCCAGGCACGGTAAATCAACTGCTCTGGAAATTATTGCCCCAAATCCGGTTAAATCGAGGACATCAATCAAATCAACTGTAATTGCCAAGCCTAGAATGATTAATAGTTCCGCAGCATTTATCGTTGAGGCCGGACCGTGAGCTGACTCGCCACTGGTTTCTGTTTTTGTTTCTTGTCTTTCTTGATTTAATTCCGATTGATATTCTCTTTCTTTGTTTTTTTCGGCCATGTTTTAAAGTATTTTTAAATTATTCTACGGTTACGCCTTTGGCCAGTTCTTCTTTTGCTTTTTGGATTTGCATGATTTGTTCCGGACTGGAGGTTACAATCTGGTCTTCGGTGTAAGACGCCACAACTTTGATTGCCGCGTGTTTTAAGCCGGCAAAGAAAATCCCCTCTCCGACATCCGCCTGTAAAAGCAAATATTTTTCTTCATCCGTTAGATTAAAGGTTTGCTTTACGATATCAATAGTTGCTGGAGATTGTCTGAACAATATTTGAATAGAAGAGTTAGTGATGATCGGCTTGCCGTAAGGGGAGCCCATAAAATCGGGAATATCCTGGGTGATGGTCGTAAGTCCCAGCCAGTATTTTCTGCACCTTTTGGCAATGCCGTGAAGGAACGAGGCGCCGGCTTCGTGTTTCATCATCCACCAGGCTTCATCGACAATCATAATTCGTTTTTTCATTTGGGAGCGAATGAGATTCCAAATATATTGTAAAATCAGATACATTGCCACTGGCCTTAATTCGTCTTCCATGTCTCTGATGCTGAAAACAACCAAATTTTTATTGATATCGAGGTTAGTC
>CAYGVF010000012.1:0-5483 GCA_964353285.1 uncultured Candidatus Saccharibacteria bacterium
AAAGAAGAAAAAAGAAATCCCATACAGGAAAGGAGAAAAGCGGTGTATAAAGGAGAGAAAAGTATAAGAGTTTCGGAGCCGGAGAAAGAAGAAATAAAGAAGGAACCAGAAGAAATTAAAAGCGAACCAGCGCCCTTAGAAGCACCGGAGGCAGAACAAAAAACACCGGAAATGAAAATAGAAGAATCGGGGCCGATAGATTTGGAGAAAGAACTGAATCAATTAGATGTAAAAGAATCAGCAGAATTATTAAAAGAATTTATTCCCAATGAAAAGGAAAAAATCAAGACATTGAATCCAGCGGATTTAAAAGAGGAACTGTTCAGGATTTCCTCTATGGAGAATATTTTGGATCAGAAATTATTTGGCACGAGCTTAGACGACGAGGATTGTAAAAACCTATATGAAGAGCTGAGAAATCTTAAAGATTTAAACCATGAAGCCAGAGACGAATACGATAAAAAGACGCCCGAAGAAAAGGAATTAAAAACCGAAACAGCGGAAGAAAAAACAAAAACCAAAGAAAAAGAAAAACCAAAAGAAGTTAAAGAAAAAGAGAAAAAATATGAATATGAATGGGAAAAACAGGCAGAAATATGGATGGATGAAAAGATTAAAACAAGAGTTGAGCGGGAAATGGACAAGATGAAGAAAAGAGGAGAGACGGAGAATCGTGAACTAGCCGAAACAAGGGTCAGAGAGAATATCCAAAAAGTTTTAGCTCGTATTTTTAAAAATTTTGCAGTTCACAAAACAGGATCGGAAGACAATAGGAGGTTTACCGATCTGGACGGCAGGGTTTGTTTGGGATTGATGGAACTTGTTGGCTGGGACATGAAAGGCAAAGATAAAAATGTTGCATTTATTGATTACAGCGAGCGCTTAGAAAACACTGTTCATTTGGATGTTGGTCAATATGACGGAGTGGCGTTTTTGCAGAAAACAGACGAAGGTTTGCAAGAATTGGATTTTTCGGACAAAGAAGGGTTGGAAAGCAGAAAAAAAGATAAAAATTTCTTTTTTAATTTAGGGATGATTATCGACCATCATCCGGAGGGTACGCCTTCGGCATCGAGCATGTTGTCAAGATTGCTTTATAGGTTGGGATTGTTTCGAGAATACAGTAAGGAAGACATAAAAAAGATTGGAAATATGGTAAGATTTGTCGATCTTATTGACAGCAGAGGTTTCCAAGAGGTTGGTAAACCGGAAAATTGGAATAAATCGGACAGAACAATAATGGGTTTGTGCAGAAATATGCAGTTTGAAAGCTTGAGAAAATTCTTTAGGGAAGACGGTGATTTTAACAAGGTACTGACCGATAAAGAATTGCGGCACTACGGTCTAATTCAGAAAAGAAAGGGTAAGGTTCTTAATTTTCAAGAAAACCAGAAGGATATAATCGATAAATCCTATCAGAAACTGGAGGAATTTAAGAATAATGGATTTATTATTGAAACGGATAAATACGGGAAAATAGCACTAGATATTACCGTTGATGGTCATAACGAAGAGGGCAAATACATTGGTCAAAAGGGGCAGATTCCTGGCGGAGCGTTCGCTGCACAATCAGTCGGTTGTAGCTATTTAAAATGGGACAGAAAAGATAATACTCTTTTTATGTTTTCTGACCAGGAACTAAATAAAGATTTATTTGACAAAGGCACAAGAATTAGAAAACATTTATGGATATTGCAGAAAGGTAAGGAAGATACGGGATTAACTTTAAATAAAGTCATTGAAAAAATCGGGGGTAAGGTAATGCCGGGCAGTGAATTGGAGAAATACTTAATAGAAGAAAAAGAAAAACCTGAAGAGCCGAAAGAAGAACCCAAGCAAGAAAAAGAAGAAAAGACAACAGTAGAAGAACCCTCAAAAAAGAAGGAAGAAAAGCCGTTGAGTAAATCCGAGGAAGTTGACCAAAAAATTAGCCAGAAAAAAGAAGAAATAGAAAAAGTAGAGGCAAAAATGAGTATTTACAGGCCTTTGGGGTGGTTCCGCAGAAAACCGGCAGTCAGAGATCTTGGCTATTACGCTGCCGAATCGGAATTAAAAGAATTGGGAAAAGATTTAGTAGATTTGAAATTGGAGAAGAAAACAGAAGCCGTGATTGAAAAATTGCAAGAAATTTCCGAGAAAAAGGCGGAAGGAGGGCCGGGGATATCTTATCTGGAAAGGAAAGAGAAGAAACTGGAAAAAGAGAAAAGAAAATTGGAAAAACTTCGAAAAAAGTTAAGAAAGAAAAAATAAAATCGGTCCCCCATAGCTCAATGGATAGTCATAAAATACAGAGACAGATCTCTGTATTTTAATTTGTAAAATATGAACCACTGTGCTATACTAAATATAGTGGTTAGTTAATATTTATGAAATTAAGAGAAAAAATAAAAGCGATACAATTAAGAAAGAAAGGGAAAAGCTATAAGGAAATAAGAGAAAAAATTACCGTATCAAAGGGCACTCTTAGTGTTTGGCTTAGAGATATTAAACTTACCCCCGGACAAGAAAAAAGATTATATGTGGAACTACGCAGAAAATATGCCTACAGAGGAGCTAAGGCCAATCAGGAAAAAAGAATAAGAATAACTAAGCAGATCACTTCGAAAGCTAAAAGCGAGGTTAAATCATTTATTAAAAATCCTTTATTTTTAGCTGGTTTAATGCTATATTGGGCAGAGGGAGACAAGTCTGACGAACAAGAAGTGGTAAAATTTACTAATTCAGATCCGTTTTTAATAATGCTTATGATGAGATGGTTTAGAAAAATATGCAAAGTTCCTAAAAATAAATTTCGAATAGCATTGCATATTCATCAGCTTCATTGTAGAAAAAATATAGAAAATTACTGGTCTAAATTAACTAATATACCACGAAGACAATTTCATAAGACACAAATCAAACCAACTTCGCTTAAACACAGAAAAAACAAATTATACAACGGGACTTGCGCTGTTGTGGTAAATAATAAAAATTTATTTAGACGAATAAAAGGTTGGAAATTAGGCGCATTAAAAATATTCAAGATTAATAATTGAATTGCGCCTGTAGCTTAATGGACAAAGCGAGGGACTTCTAATCCCTAGACTGCAGGTTCGATTCCTGCCAGGCGTATTGATATGACAAAAGACAAAATTTTTCTTTTTTTAATTTTGGTTTCAATTGTCATTTTTTTTATTCTCTCGGATTTACCCGGTTTATTTCGGACAACAAGCGAATTTTTAATCAAAAACAAAAACAGCAAGATTGTTAAAGACGAAGTTCCGAAAATAGAGCCAATCTACAGCAAGGGAATTTATATTACTTTTCGGACTGCCGCCACCGCAAGAATGGATGATTTAATTGCTTTAGTGAAAAGAACCGAGCTGAATACGATGGTGATTGACATTAAGGATTCTACCGGTAGAATCCCGTTTTATACTCAGAGCGATTTGATTCACCAAATTGGCGCAGAAAGAGATTATCTTCCGGATATAAAAGGATTAATCGCGAAATTGCACAAAGAAGGAATTTACGTAATTGCCAGACAAGTGGTTTTTCAGGACGAATTTTTGCCCAAGAAAAGACCCGATTTGGCCCTGAAAAGAATTGGCGGCGCGATTTGGCATGATTTTAAAGGCGTAACCTGGCTCGACCCCGCTTCTCAAGATGTTTGGGATTATAATGTGGAAATCGCCAAAGAAGCGGCAAGGGTCGGATTTGATGAAATTAATCTTGATTATATCCGCTTTCCTTCTGACGGAGATGTGAGCCAAATTGTTTATCCTTTTTGGGATTACAAAATTCCGAAAGCGGAAGTAATAAAGAATTTTTTTGAATATTTTAGTCAAAAAATCAAACCCATGGGCGTTTTTATTTCCGCTGATTTGTTCGGATTAACCCTGACCACTACCAATGATATGAATATCGGCCAATGGCTGGAATACGCTGCGCCTTATTTTGATTATATTTGCCCCATGGTTTATCCCTCGCATTATCCAACCGGGTTCGAGGGGTTTGAAAATCCCGCTGCCCATCCTTACGAAGTGATTTATTGGGGGCTTACCACCGGAAACGAAAGACTGGCCAGTATATCGTCTGAAGCGAAAATAAGGCCCTGGTTGCAAGATTTTGATATGGGAGCGATTTATGACGCAAGAATGGTGAATTTGGAGAAAAAAGCGGTTTATGACGCCAATGCCTATGGCTGGCTTTTATGGAATCCGAAGAATATCTATACCGAAGACGCGTTGATTAAAGAAGAATAATTGACATTAATTTTTATTTCTGTTATCTTTTCCGTAGGTCGTTAAGGCCTACATTTTATTCTTTAAAAGGAGGATTATGAGCAGCATTTTTTGCAGGAAATGCGGAAAGGAGTTTTTTTTGAAAAAGATTGATGGCAAAATCTATGTTTTCCTCATTTTCAGAATCAAAAGGACGAAGCGTCTATTATTGGAGGGCATAAGAACCTCGGAACCAGTAAGGAAAGCACAGACCTCGGGAACTGCTTGTCCAAAATGCGGAGCCATAAATGTTCAAATGAGGAACATCAATGCAAAAAATATGGGGAGGTTGATTAAAGAGCAATTCAATCTCGAATAATACGAGAAGGGAGCGACATCCAGTCGCTCCCTTGATTTTTTTTGATTTTGAGGTAAAATAGAGGAGTGATGGTGGGCGTAGCTTAGTTGGTTAAAGCGTCAGGTTGTGGCCCTGAAGATCGCCGGTTCAAATCCGGTCGCTCACCCAAGAATGCATTTTTTGAGTATAATTCCTCCAGCTTAGCTTCATTTACGCCCGTTTTGACAGGTTCTAATCGGCGTTTTAGCTGCCACGCTATCGGAGCCGCTTGTCTTATATAGATAAGCGGTTTTTGAATTGAAATGTGCAGTTTTCTGTCCTTTAGAGTGAGGTTATAACCGAGTCCCTGAAGTATTTGTCTTTTGGTGTCCAAGTCGCCAGTTTCAAATCTTTCTTTTGCGTTTTTGGCAAAATCAAAAACCTTTTCCGCTTTCTCAATGAATTTATTTACTCTATCATCCGAATCATTTAATAATTCTTGCAAACGATTTTTCTCTTGAACAAGAAAATCCATTCTTCTTTTATAATTTTCTTCATCCAATTCTTTTTTTGCCCGCATACTGATTAATCCGTCTATTTCTTTTAAACAATCATTATATTCTTTTTGTTGGTTCTTAAGGATTTTATTTCTATTCTCTGCTTCGTGTTCATTTTCTTTTTTAATCCATTTCATTGCCCACGCGTGAAATTCAGCAGGTATTTCTATGTTATTAAGGGTTTCTAAAATTTGTGATTCCAAGCTTTCCAATCTAATGGTTTTCTGGGTGCAATTGGGATTTAATGATTTGGAGCAACGGTAATAGGTGTAATAATGCACATTGCCATTTTTCTGTCTTTTTATCTTCTGTTCCGCGGTAATGCTTGCTCCGCATTCCCCGCATCTGATTAAGCCAGTAAAAGCAAATGAATGATTATTAAATGGT
>CAYGVF010000013.1:0-10475 GCA_964353285.1 uncultured Candidatus Saccharibacteria bacterium
AAATATATAAAAGAATCCAGAAAACAGGGGTTTTCCGATTTGGATATTAAGAATGCCCTTATAGAAAAAGGCTGGGAAGAAAAAGATATATTGGAGGGACTATTAAGCACTATGGGTCCCAAAAAATTGCCGAAGTGGGTACCTATAGTTGCTTTGGTAATGGCTATTTTTGTTATCGGGGGGCTAATCTGGAGTGCAGTCTTTGCGATTAACGATATACAGAAAACAACTGCCGAAATTGCGTCAATGACCGGAGAAATTAACGAAATGGGACCGCAAGCAAAGATAAAAACTTATCGAGATATGACTCTTGGTTTTCTGGTTAAATATCCGGTCGAATTTTTTCAATTAGATGCAAGCAAGGCCACTCTTAAGCATACTTTGCAGAGTTTCCATAAATACAGTTTAAAAGACGGTTCAGATTTGGGTCTGGCCGAAGATATTAAAATTGTTTTTCATAAAGACATTTCTCAATGCGACAAATCGGATAGAACCATTAAAGAAAGCGGTGTCCCGTTCCAGATCGGCATCTTAAAAGGAACAAAATACGAAATGGGTGCAGAGGGCGAGGGAGTAATTTATTATTGCGTGAAAGACAGCAAGAATAAAAACGTTTTCTTTATCGAAAGATTTTTCTTGCTTGATGCATGGTCGACCGAATTACCAAAGCAATTAGACTATATTTCTCCGGCTAAACAAGAAGAATTATTCAATCAGGTTATTTCGACTTTTAAGCTTATTAAAGAATAAATAAAATTATTTTTATTATGATTAAGACCGTTATAAAAAGAGACGGGCGAGAAGAACTGTTTGATGTAGAAAAACTCAAGCAATCTATTAGGGTTAATGCGATTGACGCCGTTTTGGAAGAAACCGCAACGAGAATAAATGACTTGGTAGATACTGTCTCGAAATCCATTGTCCAGAAATTGAAAGGAAAAAACAAAGCAACCTCGAGCGAAATCAGGGATATTATTTTGGTTGAATTAGACGAGCTTGCTCCTCTGGTCGCAAAAATCTGGAGAACTTACGATGGACAGAGATGGAGTAAATGATAGATGTTTTCAAAAAAGGGCCACGCGATGCGAGGCTTTTTTAGTTTCGCGAAATTTGGTAGAATTAAAGATATGAACCATAAGCCCGAACAAACAACACAAAGATTCAATAAAAATTCAATAATCGGATTTGTTTTCGGATTGATTTCAGCTTATTTTTCTCTGGCCATAATTACCGGTCCGTTGGCCGCATTTTTTTCCATTAAGGGAATTCGACAAATAAAGATGACCAATGAAAAAGGAAAGAAGCTGGCTCTGATCGGTTTAATTCTGGGAATAGTTTTCTTTGTTTTCGGTGTGATTACTGTTTTTTCTTGGTGGTGTTAACATCATCAGAATATGAAAAAACTCAGAATAATAATTATAATTTTTTTAGTATTTTTGGCGTTCGTAGCCATTTTTTTCTTTTTTTGGAACCAGATGGTGGGTTTATATACCAAACTTTATCTTGGATTACCGAAAATTGAACTGGGGATTGGCGACTTTTTGATGAAAGAGATAGAGAAATATGTTTCCACTCCGCCACCCCTTAAATCAACGAAAGAAGCACCGGATTCATTTTTAACTGTCGATGGAGTGATTGGGTTGACGAACGTCAAAAGAAAAGAATTCGGCTTACCTCCTCTTGTGGTTAGCGCGAAGTTAAGTGTTAGTGCCAAATTAAAAGTCGAAGATATGTTCAATAACCAGTATTTTTCCCACGACTCTCCTTTGGATATCGCAATCGGAGATTTGGCGGTAAGTGTCGGCTACGAATTCATAGCAATTGGAGAAAATTTGGCATTGGGTAATTTTGAAAATGACGAGGATTTGGTCAATGCCTGGATGAACAGCTCGGGTCACAGGGAAAATATCTTGAATCCAAAATACAAGGAAATCGGGGTGGCCGTGGTTAGGGGAACTTTTGAGGGGAAAACCACCTGGCTTGCGGTTCAACATTTTGGCACTCCTTTGGCCGTTTGCTCCGCGCCAGACGAGAAAATCAAGACAGAAATCGAATCGGATAAGGAAAAATTGAGAGAAATCGAGGATAAATTAACCAATCTCTTAGACGAGTTTGGGAATATGAAAAAGCGCGACCCCGAATATAACCAGAAGATCGAAGAATACAATAATCTGGTTTCCGAATACAACGCCACGGTTGGAGAAATTAAAACTTCGATTGACAAATATAACATTCAGGTTAATAAATATAATACTTGTGTTAATGTAAATCAGTGAAACGATTTAATTTTATTTAATTTTAAGCAAAGGATGTGAACGATAAAACAATTAAAATCTTAAAAGATGGCGGAATCGGGGTTATGCCAACAGATACGATTTTTGGGTTGGTTGGCTCGGCCTTATCACGAAATACCGTAGAAAGAATTTACGGAGTACGCAAAAGGAAGCCAGAAAAGCCTTTCGTTATTTTAATCGCTTCAATGGGGGATTTGGACTTATTTAAAATTAAAACCGATAATTTTTCTAAAAAAACATTAAACAGGGTTTGGCCCGGAAAAATAAGCGTGATTTTGCCGTGCCCACATAAAAGGTTCGCTTATCTTCACCGCGGCACCAAGGGATTGGCCTTTCGTTTACCGGATAAAACCTGGTTGAGAAATTTATTGAAGAAAACCGGACCTTTGGTCGCGCCCAGCGCAAATCCCGAAGGATTAGCCCCAGCCAAGAATATTAAAGAAGCAAAAAGATATTTTGGTAAAAAAATCGATTTTTACGCAGGCGGGAAAAAAGCGGATAAATTGTCCTCGACCCTGATTCAAATTAAAGATAAGAAAATTATTATTCTTAGACAGGGTGGGGCCAGGATTAAAAAATAACATGAAAAAAATTCTTGTATCGATTATGGTTGTTGTATTGATAATTGCGGTGGCAATCGGAGTTTTTGTTTCGCTTAAAGGGAAAAAGAACGGAAGCGAAGAGGAAAACGCCGATGTTATTGTTATTTACCCCTTAAAAAACCAGATTATTTCCAGTCCATTGTCGATTGAAGGAAGAGCAAGAGGAACATGGTTTTTCGAGGCATCGTTTCCGATTAAACTTTTGGACAAAAACGGTAATCAGGTGGCAGTAACCATCGCTCAGGCCCAGAGCGATTGGATGACCGAGGATTTCGTGCCTTTTAAGGCGAAGCTAAGCTGGAATTCTCCAACCGAGATAAGTGGAGTCCTGGTTTTTGAAAAAGATAATCCTTCGGACCTTCCGGAGAACGCCGGAGAATTTAAACTACCGATTGTTATCGGAATTTCGGATAATATCATAGTGAAAACCTATTTCAACAACAGCAATATGGACCCGGAATTTTCCTGCAATAAAGTTTTTCCGGTGGAAAAAGAGATTCCCAAAACACAGGCATTTGCCAGAGCGGCAATCGAAGAATTATTGAAAGGGCCGACGGACGAGGAAAAATCACAAGGATTTTTTACCAGTATAAATCCTGGAGTTAAGATTCAGCACTTGACAATTGAAAATGGAACCGCTAAAATAGATTTTGACGAACAGTTGGAATTTCAGGTCGGCGGTTCCTGTCGAGTTTCGGCCATAAGAGCCGAAATCACCCAAACCTTAAAACAGTTTTCGACAGTCAAAGACGTGATTATTTCAATTGACGGCCGTACAGAAGATATTCTGCAGCCGTAAAATTTAAAAAGGTCGTTAATAAATCGTAGTTAAATTTCAATCAAAATTTGTTAGTTAAAATAATCGATATCGTTTATTTTGAGTAAGTTTTTTGGTGAAATTTCATTATTGTGGTATTTAGAAAACGAAGCGATGACGCATCGGAACGCAAAATGTTTCAGGGCAACTGGAAATGCAGTCAATGTGGCACAGAGATAACCGAACTTCCTTTCGAACCATCCGGAGATTTGCCGTTATATTGTCGAGAATGCCATCAAGCAAGATTAAACGAAAGAAGGGGTGATCGCGGTGGCTTCCAAAGAAGGATGTATCAAGGAAACTGGAAATGTTCAAGTTGCGGCGCCGAGATAACCGAACTTCCTTTCCAACCTAAAGAAGGACAGGAAATTTATTGCCGAGATTGTTATCGCAGTCAAAAAACGAGATAAGACATCTTATTTTGTTAAAAACAAAAAACGGCTTGCAAGCCGTTTTTTGTTTTTGTTATGAAGACATTTTAAATTTTTCCCGGCGGGGTACCCCAAACTTTTTCTACCGCATCGTTCAACTCTTTGTAGTTAAAATATTCGTTTAATTTATTTTTCCAATTTTTGTCTTCCGTGTTTATGGTCGGCTCTACGCCAACGCCCTCAATGGGTTGATTATCATCGCGGATAGTTAGGTGGTTAACCAGGAAAATCGAATATTTTTCATTGGGATCGATTTGATTTTCAATCTCATAAACTTTTTCGATGGTTCCCCAGCCTTTTGTTTTCGTGCCTACCAACACACCAACATTGTATTTTTTAAGCGTTGCCGCCATTACCTCGGCCGAGGACTGGGTTTTCTCATTTGCTAAAATTACTACCCTTTTATATCTTACTAAACTTGGCAGCCATCCAAATTTGGTCTTAAGAGGGTCGTAATTCCCTTGCTGGAAAATTTCGAAGGCATACCTATTTGGTCCGATAAACGGCCCCAGGAGATATTGAAGAATATCCAGGGATCCGCCGATATTATCTCTTAAGTCGAGTATTAACGTATTTAGGCCGGCAGTATTGTCGAATTTTTCTGTCTCTTTTTTTAAGTCATCCAATGTTGTGGGGGAGATTTTGGATATGTAAAGACGAAGAATATCGGACTGAACCAGTTCACCAAAAACAGTCGGCTCGGTTCGCGTCTGATCATATCTTTTTTTGTTTTCAGCATTCGATAATACTTCGTAGGCATACTTGACTTTTTCCAGTTGCTGTTTTGCTTCTTCGGTTGTTTGGTCGTCTAATTCATTGACTTTTTGCCTGTAAGCTTCCTTTAATTCTTCTTCAGAGGCAGTATCGTTGATTCCCAGATCGGCATAAAGATTTTCTTGGGGATTGATGTTTTGAACCTTATTTTTAAGACTCTCTTCGTCCTTCTTAACATATAATGCGCTCCGGCCAAACGGTTTTAAATTTAAAAGCACCAAATGGGCAAGTTGGGCGGAGAACTGTTTCTTTTTGGTTTCGTCCATTTCTTTGATTATATTTTCAATCATATTGGAGAGGCCTTCTTTGCCGGGCGGTGACACCTCCTGGGTTTGGGTCGTCATTTTTTCGGCAGCAAGCTTGAAAAGCAGCGACAGCTCCTCGTCGCTCATTTTGTTCCAGTAGTTTTCTTTAATTTTGTCATATACTTCCGACAAGAAACTTATGTAAATATTTTTTTCTTCCTGAATTATTGGTTTTTGTTTGTCTTGAAAATAGAAATAACTTCCGATACCGCCGCCGAGTATTATAACCAATATAAGAATACCCAGGATAATAAAATATCTTTTTTTATGGGCAATAAAATACTTTTTTATTTTTTTAGATCTTTTAACTTTAAACATATTTTAAATTATAGAATAAAATTAATAAAAGTAAAACAATAAGCAAGTATAAACACGATTATTGCGTAGACAAAATATTTAAAATAGCTTAACATTTTAAGATATGGAAGATATTCCCAAAAAGAGAGCGAAATGGCAAATAATAATTCCAATTATTCTTGCGATTCTTGTCGTGGGAATTTTTATTTATTTCGATTTTCGAAACAAGAAGCAAATAGAACCGCCAAAAAACAACAATCAAGAAACAGCCTATAAACCAATACCGGTTTCACCCTCGGAAAATCCCAAAAGAGCACAATCGATACCAGCGGACAAATTGGTAGGATATGGTTGTGCCGGACCTCAAAATCTTGAGGTATTGACGCTAAAAGAACCGGACCAAATTTGGGAAATAAAAAAGAACGGCGATACAACGAGAGTCAGTTTGGGGAAATACAGAATTAACGCCCCGGAAAATATAGTTTTTGATATTAAGAAATTGTGGCTGTATTTTTACAGCGAAGGATTAAGCGAAAGAGATGACGGTATTTACGCCCTGGAAAGTTCTTATACGTCGAAAATGTTGATTGTGGTTAATGACTATAAAAAAGAAATTAAGCTTGGCGGAGACGAGTATATGTTGATTGAATTAGATTATCCCTTGGGTGATTTATACCCCTATGACAAGGCCGCTGTTTTGGAATACGAACTGATTATTGAATTTAAGTGCAAAAATATAACCAATGGAAAATGTCTCGATAACGACAACGAAGCACTGGATTATCTGAACGATGCCAGTATTATCTCAACTATCCGTTTTTTTGCCCAGGGCTGTCAGGCGTTTGAAAAGGATATGGAAACCGAAGCTAAATTTAAATATTGACAAAGTTATATAAACCTGCTATCATTATAATTGTTCCTTTGAGCACATTTTCACAAAAAGGAGGGAGTTAAATGATTAAACAAATTCAGGAATGCCCATTTTTGGGCAAGGTTACGGACATTATCCGGGATATTCAGAAAACAAGAGAGCAGTTGGATCAGCCGCACGCGACAAAAGAAGAAAGGGAAAAACTGAAGTGCCTTTCACTATTACAGTATGAATTAGAACAAGTCGTGACCAACGCCACAAAACGCTCAGAAGACGTTCGAAAAATGGAAAAATCCATTCTCAATGGGATTACTGATTCCGCACAAATCGAAGTGGTTGTAAGCCAACTTCTGCATCCTGTCCACTAAGGCAGGATGTTTTTTATTTAAAAATCAGTTATACTTAAAGTAGAGAAAAGATAAAAAATGCCGAAAATATTTAGATGATTAAAAAGATTCTAAAGATAATTTTATTAATTTTAATAATTGTTTTTTTGGCGATTTTTGCTTTTTTGTTTATTGGAAAGGCCAAATCGGCAGATAAGACAGAATGGGGTGTAACTTTTAGCAAGAGATATGCTATTGAGTTAAAACTTGATTGGAAAAAGATATTTTTAGACATTTTAGACGATTTGGAAGCCAAGAAAATAAGATTAGTGGCTTATTGGGACGAGACAGAAGCCGAGGAGGGTAAATACAATTTTGAGGATCTTGATTGGCAGGTAAACGAAATCGAAAAAAGAGGAGGAGAAATAACTTTTGCCGTAGGAAGGCGTTTACCGCGCTGGCCAGAGTGCTATGAGCCGGACTGGGCAAAGGGATTCGAAGAAAAAGAAAAACAAACAAAAATTTTAGAATTTATTGCTGCGGCCATTAACCACTATAAGGATAATAAAAGTATTAAAATCTGGCAGATAGAAAATGAGCCGTTTTTAAGAACTTTTAGCAAGTGTCCGTGGGTAGATACCGAATTTTTGGATAAAGAAATTGCCTTGGCGAGACACTTAGATCCGACCAGACCGATAATGATAACTGAAAGCGGCGAGTTCAGCACCTGGGTTGGCAGTGCGCGAAGAGCCGATATTGTCGGAATTTCGATTTATCATAAAATTCACGGTAAATTGGGTTATGTTGAGTATCCGATTCCAGCGATTTTTTATCAGAGAAAGAGTAATTTAATAAAAACTCTATTCGATATAGACGAAATTATTCCCGTAGAGGTTCAAGCCGAACCATGGGGGAATAAACCGACTCAAGATTTAACAAACGAAGAGCAAGATATTAGCATGAGTTTAGAAAAATTCAATGAAGCAATCGAATATACTCGTAAGGCGGGATTTAATAAAGGATATTTATGGGGAGTAGAATGGTGGTATTGGCGAAAACAGGGAGGCGATGACCGATTTTGGAATCAAGCTAAGGAGTTGTTTTAAAATATCGTTTATAAGCTCAGATTTATTTTACATGTCGACACGTGTCGTTCCGACTGCGGTCGGAACGCACTAATTCTCAGCCGACTGCGGTCGACTTCCGAAGATGTCTCAGTGTAAAATAAATCTTCGCTAATAGTTTGAAAATTGAATCATTGAAAATTTATTGAAAATTGAAAATTAGAAATTTAAAATTCATGCAAATTGGTATTGACATTGGTGGGACAAACATAAAAGGAGTTTTGTTTGACAATAAAAAGATTGTCAGAAAGATAAGAGTTGAAACCAAATCAAAAAGCAATAAAAATTTATTAATTGCCCAGATTTTCGAGTGTATAAATAAATTAATCAAAAACAAAAAGGGGATTAAAAAAATCGGTGTCGGCGTAGCCGGACCGGTTGATTTCAAGAAACAAAAAGTTTTGAACCCACCAAATTTACCCGGTCTAAAAAATGTTTTTTTGGGCAAAATAATTCGGAGAAAATTTAAAATAAAATCCATTATTGATAATGATGTCCATTGTTTAATTATAGCCGAGTCAATTCTGGGCGTGGCGAGGGGCAAGAAATCTATTGTTGGTTTGGCCTTGGGCACGGGTGTTGGCGGCGGAATTATTTTAGACGGGAAAATAGTTCGCGGCAAGAGCGGCACTGCCGGCGAATTAGGTCATATGACCATAAGAAAAGATGGCTGGAAATGCAGCTGTGGCAGCCGAGGATGTTTGGAGGCCTATGTTTGTGAAAGGGGTCAGGAAAAAACAGCCCAGGAGATTATGGGTAAAAAGATGAGTTCGATTTCACTCCAGAAATTAGCCGAAAAAGGAAATAAGAAAGCCATTAAAGCCTGGAATATAATCGGCGAGAATTTAGGAATTGGCCTGGCAAATATAGTTGATACCCTGAATCCAGAAATTATTGTCATCGGCGGCGGTCTTGCTTGGGCAGGAGACCTATTGTTTAATCCGGCCAAAAGAATTATGGCGAAGAATATCGTTTCTCCAGCGGCTAATAAAACCAAGATTGCTCGAGCCAAACTCGGCAAATACGCCGGAGCCATTGGCGCGGCTTTACTTTAAAATGGAAGAACAAAAGAAAAAACCAAATTTTTATATTGTAATTATTGTTGTTTTGGTGTTAGTGGTAGCGGCTTTTGCCTACAATCAGTGGGGCAAAAAATTTTTACCCGAATTTAAAAGTAAATCGGGAACAAAGCTTTCAAAGATTAATACTCAAATAACAGCCGAGGATATTCAGGTGGGAAACAAAGAAGCCAAAGTAGCAATTATTGAATATTACAGTTATCTGTGCAGTTTTTGCCAGTCGTTTCACGAGACAATTTACCCCGCTCTCATGGATGATTACATTACGAAGGGAAAGGTAAGGTTTATCTTCCGTCCTTTCCCGCCGTATGAGCTCGGAATGGCGGTTTCCTGCGCCAACGAGCAAGGAAAGTTTTTGGAATACCATACTTATTTGTTTAATAATGTTGATAGAATAGGACAAGCAAGCGATTTAAAAACATTTGCCAATGAGGCCGGTCTCGACGAAAATAAATTCTGGGAATGCTACAATTCCGGGAAATACAAGTCGAAAGCGGAAGACTGGTACAACCAAGGAATGAATGATATGAAAAAAGCCAAGGTTCCTGCCGAAGACCAAGGAACCCCGATGTTTTTTATCAATGGCGAGCCACTTTTAGGTGTCCAGCTATACAGTAAATTTACAGAAGTGATTGAGAACAAATTGAAATAACATGGACAAAAAACAAGCCAAAGAAAGAATCGAAAAACTAAGAAAAGAAATTCGGCATCACGGTTATTTGTATCATGTTTTGGATAAGCCGGATATTTCCGATTCGGTTTTTGATACTTTGAAAAACGAACTTGAAGAATTGGAATTAAAATTTCCCGATTTGGTTACTTCCGATTCTCCGACCCAAAGAGTAAGCGGAAAACCCCTGGATAAATTCGAAAAATTTCATCATCCCGCGCCAATGCTTTCTTTCAACGATGCTTTTTCCAAGCAAGAAATGGAAGATTGGATAACGAGAAACGAAAAAATAGTTAAAGATTTCAATAAAAACGGATTTTACTGCGAATTGAAAATCGACGGTTTGGCAATCGAACTGGTTTATAAAAACAACACACTAAAAATCGGGGCAACCAGAGGCGACGGATTGATTGGCGAAGACGTGACCAATAATTTGAAAACAGTGGGGGCAATCCCTTTGAGATTGGCGGAAAAAACTTCCCGGTTCCGGTCGAAGACATTGGCAGTAAGGGGAGAGGTTTTTTTAAACAAAAAGGAATTCGAAAAAATAAACAAAGACCTGGAAAAGAAAAAAGAAAAAACCTATGCCAATCCGCGAAACTTGGCTGCCGGTTCGATTAGGCAATTGGACCCAAAAATTACCGCCAATCGGCATCTGGATTCTTTTGCCTACGGCTTGATTAGTGATTTTGGGCAGAAAACTCACGAAGAAGAGCACAAAATATTAAAGGCTTTCGGTTTCAAAACCAATTCTCATAATCAATTCTGTAAAAATTTGGAAGAAGTTGAAAAATTTAGAGAACATTGGGAGAAAAAGCGAGAGAAGCTGGATTACGAAATTGATGGCGTAGTTGTGATCACTAACGAAAATACGATTTTTAAAAA
>CAYGVF010000014.1:0-13674 GCA_964353285.1 uncultured Candidatus Saccharibacteria bacterium
TATCTTGTTCGTTGCGGCACATACGTTTCCGATTATCCATCCGAAATTGGTGATTACAGTTCAGGGCCTGGAATTTGAAGCTGTGGCAAAAATGTACTCTTTTTTTAGGCGAATAATTCTGAGATTTTTGACCCAAAGAAATTCCGAAAAAGCCGAAAAAATTATTGTGCCATCGGAGACAACGAAAAATGATTTGATAAAATATTATAATATTAATCCAAGTAAAATTTTTGTTGTTTATCATGGCTTGCCCGCCGAAGTCCCGACAGACGTCGGGACGAAGGCGGGAGTTAAATACATTCTATATTTGGGAAGCGGGCATCAAAGAAAAAACATTGATGGACTAATTGATGCATTCGAAATTTTAAAGAGAAAATACAAAATTTCTCACAAATTGATTTTGGCGGGCTTAAAACAAGACGGAAAATGGCAAGATATTATTTTTATGAGTTACGTTGATGAAAATAAAAAATGGGAATTATTAAAAAATGCCGAAGTTTTTGTTTATCCGTCTTTTTATGAAGGATTCGGATTGCCGGTTCTGGAAGCGCAAAAAGTCGGGGTGCCGGTTGTGGCTTCGAATAATTCGAGTTTTCCGGAAATTTTAGGAGATTCCGCTTTACTGGTTAATCCGGAAAATCCTTCAGAAATCAGCGAGGCGATTTATAAAGTTTTAAGTGATGAGTATTTGAGCAATGAGTTAGTGAGAAAGGGTTACGAAAACGCGAAGCGTTTTTCCTGGCTCAAATGTGCCGAAGAGACGTTAAAGGTAATAACTTTATGAAAATTGCGATTATACATGATTATTTGGTTGCTTATGGCGGGGCGGAGAAAGTGTTTAAGGCATTGGCGGATATTTTTCCCGAAGCCGAGATTTATACGTTATTTTATGACCCGAAAATCAAAAAACAATTTTTTCCCGAGCGGATTGTCCATACTTCTTTTCTGCAGAAATTTCCCTTGTTTTTGCGGAAAAATTATCGCTGGCTTTTGCCGTTTTTACCCATTGCCGCGGAAACTCTGGATTTTCGCGAATTCGATGTGGTGATTTCCGTTACCCATTCTTGGGTCAAGGGAATTATCACCAGACCGAAAACTCTGCATATTTGTTATTGTCTCAGCCCGACCAGATATTTGTGGGATAAAGCAAGGAAAAATTTTCTCTTGCATTATTTTCGGGTTTGGGATAGACAAGCCAGCGAACGGGTAGATGAGTTTATAGCTATTTCAAAGACCGTGCAGCAGAGAATTAAGAAGTATTATAAAAGGGAATCGGTGGTTGTTTATCCGCCAGTTGAAACTTTAAACTCTAAACTATCAACCATAAACAATAATAAAGAATTTTATTTGATTGTGTCTCAACTTCGAAAATACAAAAGAATTGATTTGGCTGTGGATGCGTTCAATAAATTGGGCTTGGAATTGGTGATTATCGGAGTCGGTCCGGAAAGAAAGAAATTGGAGCTGAAAGCCAAAAGAAACGTTAAGTTTTTGGGCTGGAAAACAGACGAAGTATTGGCTGAATTTTATAAGAATTGCACTGCCTTTATTTTTCCTTCGGAAGATGATTTCGGCATTGCGCCGGTCGAGGCGATGAATTATGGCAAGCCGGTTTTGGCTTTCAAAAAAGGCGGAGCAATTGAAACCGTAATCGAAGGAAAAACCGGAGAATTTTTCGATTATCAGAATGCCGCGGTTTTAGCCGACGGTATCCGCAGATTAAGAGGAAATCTCAAAAATTACGACCCCGAATTTATCCAAAACCACGCGCAAAAATTCAGCAAAGAAAGATTCGAAAAAGAGTTTAAAAACACAATAGACAAGCTAATCAAGATGTGATAAACTTAAACCTATGTTGGAGTTTTTGGTGAATGCGGCAAAAAATGGGAAATTGGCGCACGGATATTTGTTTTGGGGACCAGATTTGATTGAGATGAAAGATACCGCCTTAAAATTGGCCAAGATTTTAAAAATTGATGTTTTTGATATTTTAAATATTGTTCCCTTGGAAGACAAAAAGGAGATTTCCATTAAGCAGATCAGGGAGGTAAGAAGACATCTAAGTTTATCTCCGTATAATAGTCCTTATAAATTTGCTATTATTGACAGAGCAGAAACAATGAATTCGGAAGCGGCAAACGCTTTGTTAAAAACTCTGGAAGAACCAGCAAGAAATACGGTTCTAATAATAATTACTTCCAAGCCGGAGTTGTTGCCGAAGACAATTCTTTCACGATTACAGGAAATAAGATTTAAACCGGTTTCTTTAAATCAGATTTATAAGAATTTTTTGAACAAGGATTACATCAATCTTCTGCAAAAGCCGTTGAATGATGTTTTCAAGGCGATAGAACAGATTTCCAAGGAAGAAACGGAAATTTTTCCTTTACTGGATTGCTGGTGGTTCTTTTTCCGGGATTTGTTGATTCATAGGTCAGCGACAAATCAGCAGAGGGATAAATTCGTTAAAATAATCAAAGAAATCCAAAAAACCAAAGATTTAATTTCCACGACCAATATCAATCAAAGATTGGCAATGGAAAATTTATTTTTATGTATAAACAACTGTTAAATAATCTTAAGCCGGAGTTGGAGAAAACAACGCAATTTTTAAAGACCGAATTGGCAAAGGTTAAAACCAGTCGGGCAACGCCGGCTATGGTCGAGGATATCGAGATCGAATGCTATAATCAGAAATTTCCGATAAAGCAGTTGGCTTCGATTAACGTTCCTCAATCGAGATTGATTATTATTCAACCCTGGGACAAAGCCATTTTACAGGATATCGAAAGAGGAATCAGAAACAAATCAGGTTTCAGTCCAGTAGTTGACGGAGAATTGATCAGAATAAATATTCCGTCTTTAAACGAAGAACAAAGAAAAGAATATTGTAAGATTGTTGCCGACAAAACCGAGGAGGCCAGAATTTCAATTCGTCTTCATCGGGAAAGAGTCTGGAAAGAAATTCAGGAGATGGAAAAAAAGAAAGAAATTAAAGAGGACGACAAATTTCGCGCCAAAGACGATTTACAGAAAATGATTGACGATTACAACCAAAAAATCGACGAGATGAAAAAATCCAAAGAGCAAGAAGTAATGACCATATGATAATCATCACTATTCTGGTTATAATTTTAATATTGGGAATTTTGATTTTTGTCCATGAATTGGGACATTTTATTGCGGCTAAAAAGGCTGGGGTTAAGGTCGAAGAATTTGGTCTTGGTTTTCCGCCTCGGCTTTTTGCTGTTAAAAGAGGAGAAACAACCTATTCTTTAAATCTGATCCCCGTTGGTGGTTTCGTAAAAATTTTTGGCGAAGAACGGGGAGAAAAAGCAAGCACCAGCAAAAGGGCTTTTTACAATAAACCCGCTTGGCAAAGAGCGATTATTCTTTTTGCCGGAGTATTCATGAATTTTTTGTTGGCCGCTGTGCTTCTCTCGATTGTTCATGGTTTGGGCGTTCCCAGCGTTGTTGACAAAGGACAGGAAGCCAGTTATCGAAATGTCAAAATTCAAATTATTGAGGTGGCCAAGAATTCACCGGCAGAAAAAGCCGGGATAAAAATCGGTGATGCGATTTTAAACTTGTCTTTCAGACAAGAGGTAATTCAGATTAACGAAGTTGAAGAAGTTCAGAATTTCATTGCCGGTCATCTTGGCGATGAAATTATTTTTAAAATCAAAAGGGGACAAGAAGTTTTTGAAAAAACAATCGTTCCCCGAGCCAATCCGCCCGAAGGCGAGGGAGCTACCGGAATTGCCATGGCAAAAACCGGATTGATTTCCTATCCTTGGTATATGGCTATTGTCAAAGGATTTGAAACCGCGGGGAAAATGTTGGCAGCGATGGTTGTAATGCTGTGGCTTTTGATAAAGACCTTGATTTTGAGGGGAACAATGATTGGTGAAGTTGCCGGACCGGTGGGGATTGCGGTTTTGACTTCTCAGTTTGTGAAATTGGGCCTGATTTACGTTTTGCAGTTTACCGCTTTTTTCTCGATAAATCTGGCAATACTTAACGCCTTACCTTTTCCGGCTTTGGACGGCGGCAGATTATTGTTTTTGCTGATCGAAAAAATCAAAGGCAAGCCCATAAAATTCAAGACCGAGAGATTGGCGAACAGCATCGGTTTTGCGATTTTAATTTTATTGATGATTATTGTTACTTTTAGAGATATAATCAAATTATTTTAAAAAATATGAAACAATCGGAATTATTTGGAAAAACAGTTAAATCAATTCCTCTCGATATAAAGAACCCAAGCAATAGATATTTATACCAAGGGGGGTTTATTCGGCAGATAGCCGCGGGCAGATATGCTTATTTGCCTTTGGGTTTTAGGGTGTGGAATAAAGTTTTGAATATAATTCAGGAAGAAATGGAAAAAATCGGTTCCCAGAGAGTGATTACACCCACTCTTCAACCGATTGAATTTTGGAAAACAACAAACAGAGACAAAGCTTTTGGCGAATTGATGATGATAGTTGACGATCATCATGGTTCCACCTTTGCTATTGGGGGAACTGCCGAGGCGCAAATGACCGAATTGGTGAAAAAATTCAAGCCCAGCCATAAGGATTTGCCAATAATCATTCATCAGATTTCCAATAAATTCAGGGACGAAAAAAGACCCCGAGGAGGATTGCTTAGATTAAGGGAATTTATGATGAAAGATGCTTATTCTTTTTGTAGGACGGAAAAAGAACAACTCGCTGTCTATTACAAATTTTATAAAGCATATGAAAACATTTGCAAAAGATTGGATCTAAAGGCGATTGCCGTAGAAGCGGTTAGTGGGGCATTGGGCGGAAAGCTTTGTCATGAATTTATGGTTTTATCAGATTTTGGCGAAGATAAAATTTTTATTTGCGACAAATGTAATTATGCCGCGAATAACGAAAGAGTCGAATTTGTAAGAGATGATATAAATTCAAAAGATAAAATGCTTCCGTTAAAAGATGTTTACCAGCCGGCTAACGTAGATACGATTGAACAAATGTCCAAATTCTTTAAGGTTCCCAAAAACAGAATACTAAAAGATGTACTGTATAAAGGAAGCGACAATAAGTATTATGTGATTATAATTAGGGGAGATTTGGATATTAATGAAATAAAATTGGCCAGAGAACTGAATATTGATTTCGTTGAACCCGCGTCGGAAGAGGACCTGAAAAAGTTAGGGACCATTCACGGTTCTGTGCCAGTGAAAGGATTGAAGGGTGCCCATTTCTTCGGCGATTTATCGTTGAAAACAGTCAAAAATTTTACCGGTGGCTACAAAAGAGAAGAAAAAGAATTGGAATGGCAAAACACCAATTTAAATCGAGATTTTAAAGTGGAAAAATTAATTGATGTCGCGGAAGCTAAAAACGGAGATGCATGCGGAAGATGTAAAAAGGGTAAACTTCAGGAAAAGAGAGCCATTGAATTTGGACACGTATTCAATCAAGAATTATTCTACACCAAACCTCATAAGGCTTACTTTATTGATAAAGATGGAAAAGAAAAAATAATATGGATGGGCGCATACGGCATAGGAATAGATCGGGCAATGGCTACGGTTGTGGAAATTCATCATGATGACAAGGGTATTGTTTGGCCAAAACAGATAGCTCCTTTTACTATTCACTTGATTATTGTCGGTAGTGACAAAAAAATAAAGAATCAAAGCGATAAAATATACGAGATTTTGAAGAAAAATAATATTGAAGTTTTATACGACGACAGAGATTTGGCTCCGGGAGTCAAATTCGTTGATGCAGACATAATCGGAATTCCCTTAAGAATTGTTGTGAGTGAAAAAACATTAAAAAAACAGAGCGTGGAATTCAAAAAAAGAAACGAGAGGGAGGTTAAAATCGTAAAGATAAAAGATATACTAAAAAATGTTTAATCGAATATTCGGAAAACTTTCCAAGGATGTGGGAATCGACCTGGGAACAGCCACTACTTTGGTATATGTTCGCGGCCGGGGAATTGTGATTAACGAACCCTCGGTTGTGGCGGTAAATCAAAAAACAGGCCAGATTTTAGCTATTGGTGAAGAGGCAAAAAAAATGGTTGGCAGAACACCCGCCCACATATCCGCGACCAGACCGTTAATTCACGGAGTTATTTCTGATTTTGAGGTGACCGAACAAATGTTGAAATATTTTATTCACAAGGTTCACAAAGACAGTTTTACAATATTGCCCAGGCCAAGAGTAATTGTGGGAATTCCTTCGGGAATTACCGAAGTGGAGAAAAAAGCAGTCAGAGACGCAACCCTGAACGCCGGAGCCAGAGAAGTTTATTTGGTCGAAGAAGCAATGGCTGCGGCTATTGGCGCGCGTTTGCCGGTTCAGGAAGCAGTAGGAAATATGATTATCGATATTGGTGGCGGAACATGTGATATTGCCGTAATTTCTTTGGGCGGAATTGTCGCCAGTCAAACTTTAAAAATTGCCGGGGACAGATTAAATCAGGATATTATTGATTATGCGCACGAAGAATTAAAGTTGGTCTTGGGCGAGAGAACCGCCGAGGACATTAAAATTTCCATTGGTTCGGCTTACGAATTGGAAGAACTATTGGAAGCGCCGATGCGCGGCAGAGATTTAATTACCGGGTTGCCGAAAGAAATAATCGTCAACAGCGACCAAATCAGAGGAGCTTTATTCCGTTCCAATCAGGCTATTGTCGATGCTGTCAGGGACACAATCGAAGAAACGCCGCCGGAATTGGTAGCCGATATTATGCACAGAGGAATCATGATGGTCGGCGGAGGAAGTTTGCTTCGGGGAATAGATAAGTTAATCAGCAAAGAAACCAAAATGCCGGTTAAGGTAATTGACGACCCATTAACTGCCGTGGCTCGCGGCGCGGGTATTATTTTGGAAGAATTGGACAAATTAAAAGAAGTTTTGGTACAAATGGATTACGGGGGAATCCCGAGATAGTATGAAAATATCCAAAAAATATTTGGCTATTATTATTGTCCTAATTGCGGGACTTGTTTTTTTAAATTTTGTTCCCGGATTAACAAGAAATATAAATAATTTTGTTTTTAAAATTTTCTCTCCGGTGGGAAAATTTTTTATTAGAGCGGGGGATAGGGTGGGAGGATTTTTTAAAATTCTGGTTTCTATAAAAGATTTAAACGAAGAAAACGATCAATTACGTAAAAGGAACCTGGAATCGGAAGTCGAAGTCTCAAAACTGGAAGCAATTGAACGAGAAAATCAGATATTGAGAGAGGGATTGAAAATATCGGCAATCAACCAATACGAACTCGAGTTTGCTACGGTGGTGGGAAAAGATATCCAGAGTCCGCAAGATTGGATTTTAATCGACAAAGGAACGGATAACGGAATAAAAAAAGACATGGCCGTGGTTTCTAGAGAGTTTGCACTGGTTGGTAAAATTATCGAAGTGATGCCGGATTTTTCAAAGGTAATTTTGATAACAAATAAAGAAAGTATGGTGGCGACTATAATCGAAGGCGAAAGAAGTCAGGGTTTGGTTAAAAAAGAGG
Organism: uncultured Candidatus Saccharibacteria bacterium; assembly: GCA_964353285.1. Classification (GTDB taxonomy): domain Bacteria; phylum Patescibacteriota; class Minisyncoccia; order RBG-13-40-8-A; family RBG-13-40-8-A; genus RBG-13-40-8-A. The sequence goes on from CAYGVF010000014.1 coordinate 7,517, forward strand.
AAAAGGGTAAACTTTTTATGGATTTTATTCCTCGAAACGAAAAACTTGAAATCGGGCAGAAAATAATCACCTCGGGAATGGATAAGATTTTTCCCAAGGGAATTTTAATCGGGAAAATCGAGAGTATTGATTTTTCTCAAAATCAATTATTCCAGAAAATTATCATTGCGCCAGTGGTTGATTTTTCCAGACTGGAGGAGGTTTTCATTATAAAATGAAAATTCTTTTAATTGTAATTTATATAATTTTTTTGTTATTTCTCCAAATTGGGGTTTTACCCCATTTGGCGATTTTTAATTCTTATCCGAACTTGATTCTTTTGTCTATTTTATCGTTAAGTATTGTAAGGGGCTGGAAAAAAATTCTGGGCTGGACAATAATTAGCGGACTGTTCCTTGATTTTTATTCGTTATCCAATTTTTTGGGAATTTCTGCGGTTGCGCTTTTGGCGGTAAGTTATATTGTCTATTCTCTTAGCCAAAATACCTTTAAAAAAACAACGCCGCTGTCTCTTGCATTGATTTTTTTAATCACAATTTTTATTTACAACCTTTTGGTAATTGCTTTTTATGAAATAGTCAATATTAGCCCTGGTCCCAGATTCCTGACTTTTATTTTTACGATTATTTATAATTGGATTGTTGCTCTACCAATATTTTATTTAATCAAAAGATATGCTCAATCTAGAAAAATTTAAAGTTAAAAGAAAATTTGAAGAAGATATCGAACCAGAAGAAATTCTGATGGATTCCAAAAGATTGAAGGAATCGCCGGAAAGCGAAAAAGAAAAATTGGAGAAACCAATCAGGGAAAATGTTCTTAAAATAATTTTAATTTCAATTATCGTAATTTTGGTCACACTTTTAGCCAAGAGCTTCCAGTTGCAAATACTTAAAGGTAATTATTGGCGCAAATTAGCCGATGAAAACAGAGTTCGTTCTTATCCGATTAAACCTCTAAGGGGAATTATTTACGATAAGAACAAAATTCCCCTAGCTATAAATATTCCCAAAATCGATCTGGTGGTTGTTCCTTACGACTTAATCAAAAATAAGGATTTCAATCAGATTATAAAAAGATTAGCCAATGCGCTGGAAAAACCGGAACAGGAGATCGAAGAAAAAATCAAAGAGAGTTCCGGATTGAATTACCCGATTATCGTAGAAGAAAACATTTCCAAAGAAAAAGCTCTTTTTTTAGAATCACAATTTTCGGACGTTTCGGAAATAAGCATAAGGAAGGATAGTCGTCGACAATACAATAATGGCCCGGTTTTTTCTCATATTTTGGGTTATTTGGGAAAGACGAACAAAGATGAGGTTTCGCAAAACAAATATTTTCTTGACGATTACATCGGCAGAAACGGAATCGAAAACACATACGAAAATTTGCTCAGGGGTTCGTACGGAGAAGAGCTAGTCGAAATCGATAATTTGGGAAAGAGACAAAAAACCTTAGCTGTTAGAGAGCCCGTGGTTGGAAAAGATGTAACCCTATCAATAGATTCCGAGCTACAGGATAAAATTTATAATTCCTTGAAAGCGAAACTAAGTATTCTTTCCACCTCCAGAGCGGCCGCGGTAGCGGTTAATCCCCTTAATGGAAAAATTCTGGCATTGGTAAGCTTTCCAAGCTTTGATAATAATGATTTTATCAAAGGTTTAACACCGGAATTGTTTGAAAAAATTATTCAGAATAAAAACGAACCTCTTTTTAACCGAGTAATTTCTGGAAACTATCCGCCCGGCTCAACGATTAAACCCCTGATTGCTTCGGCGGTTTTGGAAGAGGAAGTAATCAATCCCGATAAACAGATTAATTGTCTTGGCTCGATTTCTCTTTTCGATAAATATAATAAAAACATTTTGTGGACCTATAACGACTGGAAGACTCACGGTATGACCGATATGATAAAGGCAATTGCCGAATCCTGCGATGTTTATTTTTACACGGTTGGTGGCGGATACGGCGACATTAATGGTTTAGGAATAGAAAGGATAGAAAAATATCTGAAGCTTTTTGGCTGGGGAAAAAACTTGGGAGTTGATCTTCCCGGAGAAAAAGGTGGTTTTATTCCGAGCAGCGAATGGAAATTAACGACCAAAAAAGAAGAATGGTATATCGGCGATACATACAATACTTCAATCGGCCAAGGAGATGTATTGGTTTCGCCCTTACAGGTGGCTATGGCAATTTCTGTAATCGCCAATGGCGGAAAACTTTTTCAGCCACAGTTGTTAAATAACGCAGAACCCAAGATAATCAATCGTGATTTTATCAAAAAAGATTATTTAGAAACAGTTAAAAAAGGAATGAGAGAATCCGTGATTTCTGGTTCGTCTCGTTTGTTGGCCGATTTAGCCGTAAAAGCAGCTGGAAAAACCGGCACTGCCCAAGTGTCAAAAACAAAAGATCCGCACAGCTGGTTTACGGTATTTGCTCCCTACGAAAATCCGCAGATTGTTCTGACAATCTTGGTAGAAAACGGAGGAGAGGGCAGTTCTACGGCCGTGCCTATTGCCAAAGAAGTTTTGAATTGGTATTTTAGTAGATAATTTTGGTCGGGCAAAATATATCGGCTTGACATTTAAATTATTTGGATTATTATTAAGTATTAAATATAAAATGAAATATTTAACTTCGAAAAAACTGAAGGAAATTAAGGAGGAGTTGGAGAGATTAAGAAAAAGAAGGAATGAAATAGCCGAGAGAATTCACGAAGCGCAGGACATGGGTGATTTATCGGAAAACGCCGAATATGCCGAAGCCAAAGAAGCTCAGGCATTCAACGAAGGAAAAATTCAGGATCTGGAAGAAATTATCAAAAATGCGGTAATTATTTCCCGGAAAAATGCTTGTGAATTAGTGGAGATCGGTTGTGAAGTTATTGTTGAAAATAAAATCGGCAAAAGAACTTTCTTTATCGTTGGCTCTCAAGAAGCCGACCCGACACAAGGAAAAATATCAAATGAATCGCCATTAGGGCGAGCTTTTTTAGGTAAGAAAAAGGATGACGAGGTTATGGTCCAAACCCCCAGCGGCAAAATTCATTACAAAATAATAGAAATTAAATAATCCCCACACATTGGTCGGGGTAAATTTATGGAAAGAATAGCGATTGCGGAAACAATTAATCATATTGGCAAAAGCGTGAAAGTTGCCGGATGGGTGCATTCTCGCAGAGATCACGGGAAAATTATTTTTACCGACCTCAGAGACCGTTCAGGGTTGCTGCAAGTGGTTTTTACTCCGGAAATATCAGAAGCGAAAGATTTACGTTCGGAATGGGTTATTTCCGTCGAGGGAACAATTACCGAAAGACCAGACAAATTAATTAATCCCAAACTGACAACCGGCAAAGTAGAATTGAAAGCAGAAAAACTGGAAATTTTAAATAAAGCCGAAACCCCGCCGTTTGCTTTGGATACCGACGGTTACGAAGTCGGCGAGGACCACAGATTGAAATACAGATATCTGGATATTCGCAGAAAAAGAATGAAAGATAATCTGATTTTGAGGCACAAAGTTGTCCAGTTTATCAGAAATTTTTTAACCGACAAAGAATTTGTCGAAATTGAAACGCCGATTCTCACCAAATCGACACCCGAAGGAGCCAGAGACTATGTTGTGCCGTCAAGATTGGCCCGGGGAAATTTTTATGCTTTGCCGCAATCTCCCCAGCAATACAAACAATTATTGATGGTGGGGGGATTGGAAAAATATTTTCAAATTGCCAGATGCTTTCGGGACGAAGACAGTAGGGGAGACAGGCAGCCGGAATTTACCCAGCTTGATTTGGAAATGAGCTTTCCGACCCAAGAAGAAATATTGTCTTTAATTGAAGAGCTTTACATAAAAATCGTTAAAAATTTAACACCCGAAAAACATATTACACAAATTCCGTTTCCAAAACTGACTTACGACGAAGTAATGAAAAAATACAAAACCGACAAGCCTGATTTGAGAAAAAATAAAAACGATAAAAGCGAACTCGCCTTTGCTTGGATTATTGACTGGCCATTATTTGAATGGAATAAAGACGAGAAACGTTGGGATCCGATGCACCATGTTTTTACCGCTCCGAAAGATGAAGACATTCCTTTATTGGATAAAGATCCAATCAAAGTCCGTTCCTGGCAGCACGATATGGTTTTGAACGGGAGCGAAGTCGGCGGCGGCAGTATCAGGATTCACAGGCCGGAAATTCAGGAAAAAGTATTCAAACTGGTCGGATTAAAACAAGAAGAAATAAAATTGAAATTCGGTCATTTGCTTGAGGCATTCGGCTACGGAGCGCCTCCGCACGGAGGAATCGCCATGGGCATCGACAGATTGATAACGATTTTGAGAAACGAACCGAGTATTCGTGAAGTAATCGCTTTTCCCAAAACCGGGGACGGCAAGGATTTAATGATGAACGCGCCGAGTAAAATCGATAACAAGCAATTAAAAGATTTGGGATTGAAATTTTCTTGACAATTATTTTTGAAAAGAATCCGAAACCCCGCGGTCCTGAGACCCAGCGGGGTCTTTTTTTATTTTTCGCTATTTGTGATATAATAAATCTGATGATTAAAAAATATTTCCTGCAAATATTGGTAGTTTTGCTAATGCTGGCAATTGCCTGGATTTTGGTATCCTTAAAAGAAGTTAAACCGAGCCTAACCGAAGCGTTAAATAAACCGATTCAAGCCAGCATCAATCAGTCGGGCGGAGACAAGACCGCTGTCAATCCGCGATTTTTCCCGATGCGAAATTGGTTGATTGACGAACCGGAAATTTCAGTCAAATCAGCCATTATTGTAAATTACAGAAACAGTATTCAAAAAGGCAGCGTTCTTTACCAGAAAAATACAAATTTAATTCTACCAATTGCCAGTTTAACCAAAATAATGACCGCTGTCGTGGCAATGGAAAATCTTGGCTTGGAAGAAATTATTAAAGTGTCAAAAAAATCAATCAATATAAGCGGAGACGAGGGGGGACTGATTAACGGCGAAGAATTGAAAACAAAAGACCTTCTTTATGTTATGCTTGTGGAATCGAGCAACGATGCGGCCGTGGTCCTGTCAAACGACAGCCGGTTGGGTTATGAAAATTTTATCGACCTAATGAATGCCAAAGCAGCGGAACTGGGATTAAAAAACACCAAATTTAGCGATCCAATCGGTTTGAATTCAAGTAATTTATCCACCGTTTCAGAAATTTCCGAATTAACCAATTATGCAATCAGTTTTCCCCTGATTTCGGAAATATTTAAAACCTCTCAAGCAACTATTTTTTCAATCGATAATAAATTTATCCACAATATCACTACCACAAACAAATTGTTGGAAAAATTTCCTCAGATTATCGGTGGAAAGACCGGCTTTACAGACGAAGCTGGCGGTTGTATGGTAATAATATACAAAATTAATGAAAATAATTATTTAATTGCGGTTGTTCTGGGTTCAAATCAAAGAGAAAACGACATAGAAAAATTAATTGACTGGGCTCAAAAAGCCTGGATCTGGCAATGAACGAAGTATTTCCAATTATTAAAATTTTGGTTATCAGCGCACTCTCATTTATAGTGGCAATTTTTATTACTCCGATTCTAACTCATTTTTTATACAAATACCGTCTTGGTAAGAGGATTAGGAACGAAGGAACTACTCCTATTTATACCTCTCTTCATAAGGCTAAAGAGGGTACTCCAACCATGGGCGGTATTTTAATTTGGGTAACCGTTGCCGCTTTGGCAACTGGAATTTTGTTGGCAACCAAGATATTTGGTCCGGATAGTCCTTTTTCCGATTTTAATTTCCTTACCAGGAAACAAACCCTTCTTCCTTTGGGGATTCTGCTTTTTGCCGCGATAATCGGTTTGATTGACGATTTATTGGGAATTTTTCATTTTGGCAGAGGAGGCAGGGGATTAAGAATGAGAGAAAGAATATTGGTTTTTACGATTATTTCCATAATCGGCGCTTTGTGGTTCTATTTCAAGCTGGATTGGGATTTAATTCATATTCCTTTTGTCGGAGATTTTAATATCGGTTGGTGGTATGTTCCGATTTTTGTTTTTATTATTGTAGCCACAGCCTTTTCCACAAATCAGACCGATGGATTAGATGGACTGGCCGGGGGAGTGTTATTAACCGCATTTTCTTCTTATG
>CAYGVF010000015.1:0-5253 GCA_964353285.1 uncultured Candidatus Saccharibacteria bacterium
CGAAAAATCGTTTCGGAAAAACAAACACAATTATTAGAAGAATAATTTATAATGTCAGCGAATAACGAATTTAATTTCGAAATGAGGAATTAGTAAATGCGTAAAAGATTATATATCCGTTGATGAATCTATGGTAAAACAAACAAAAGAAAAAACCATCGACAAATCGAAAGTTTTGGAAGAAACTGTTTCCGAAATTAAAGAGCGTTTTGGCGAAGGCTCGATTATGAAATTGGGCGAAGCCAAAAGAGTGGATGTGGACGTAATTCCCACTGGTTCGATTTCTTTGGATTTGGCTTTGGGAGTCGGCGGAATGCCTCGGGGCAGAATCGTGGAAATTTTTGGCGCGGAAAGTTCGGGAAAAACCACCCTGGCTTTGCATATTACTGCCGAAGCGCAGAAAAAAGGTGGAAATGCGGCTTATGTTGATGCTGAACACGCCTTGGACCCGGAATACGCCAAAAGAATCGGTGTGAAAATCAATGATCTATTGATTTCCCAGCCTGACAGCGGAGAACAGGCTTTGCAAATCGTCGAATCATTGGTAAAATCGGGCACGGTTGATGTAGTTGTGGTTGATTCGGTAGCCGCGTTGACTCCGCAAGCGGAAATCGAAGGCGAAATCGGAGACCAGTTTATCGGTCTTCAGGCGCGTTTGATGTCTCAGGCATTGAGAAAACTGGGTTCGCAAATCGCCAAGTCCAATTGTATCGTTATTTTCATCAATCAAATCAGAATGAGAATCGGAATAATGTTCGGCAATCCCGAGACAACCCCTGGCGGCAAGGCATTAAAATTCTATTCTTCGGTAAGACTTGAATTGAAAAGAACCGCGCAGATTAAGAAAGGCGAGGAATCAATCGGCAACAGAATAAAGGCAAAAGTTGTAAAGAACAAAGTTGCCGCGCCGTTTCAAGCCGCGGAATTCGATATTATGTTCAACGAGGGAATTTCTTACGAGGGAGACATTATCAATACGGGAATGAAATACGGAATTATAAAAAAATCCGCAATCACTTTGAGTTACGGAAACATAAAACTCGGCGCGGGTCTGGAAAAGGCAAAAGAGTTTTTAAGACAAAACAAATTGATTACCAAACAAATTTTAAGCGAAATCCACAAAGCAGCAAAAGAAAAACAGGCCCTCTAAGGACCTGTTTTAAAATCTTATCTCGTAGTAAACGGCAATAAGCCCAAAATGCGGGATTTTTTTATTGTGCGGGATAATTTTCTCTGGTGTTTGGCGCAAACCCCGCTGTGTCTTCGGGATTTTATTTTTGCCAAAGGATCCAAAAATCTCGACAACAGTTCCGTGTCTTTATAATCAATATCTTTGATATTTCTTTTACAAAAATAACAATCTCGCTTCATAGATTAATTTTGATTTTTGATTTTTTAAAACGGTATGTCTTCGGTTTTTACCTCGTCTCCCGAATCTTCCGGAGTTTCTTCCTCGACCTGAATTTCCGGAACTGCTTCTATTGTGGCTTCTGGAGCTTCTTTTTTACTTGACTTATTGATGGATTGTGCTCCTTTCGGTCCCATTTGGATTCTTTCAGCCACAATTTCGGTTCTGTATTTGGTACCGCCATTTTGGTCTTGCCAATTTCGGGTTTGAATTCTTCCTTCGATCATTACTAAACTGCCTTTGCCAAGATATTGATTGCAGATACCCGCCAATTTTCCGAAAGCTACGATATTATGAAATTCGGTTTGTTCCTGTTTTTCATTGCTTTCGGGGTTTGTCCAAACGCGATTTGTGGCTAAGCCAAAATTTGAAACCGATTGACCACTGGGCAAGGCCCTTGATTCCGGATCACGAGTAAGTCGGCCAATTAAGAAAACTTTATTTAAATTCATATTATTTAAAATTAATTATTAAATTTTATCTATTAATTCATTTAATTTTTTGTCAATTTCCTCTAATTTTATTTCTTTGGTTTCGGATGTCGATTTTTTAATTTCCGTAGTTGCTGTTTTCTTTTTGGGCAATAGTTTTTTAAACGCTCTTGGTTTTTCGATTTCTGGTTTCGAAACTTCTAATTGGCTTATGATATATCTTAAGATTCTTTTATCCAGTTTAAACTGTTTAGATAGTCCGACTAAGCTTTCCGGAGAAAGGGATATTTGGGTAGTCAAATATATCCCCAAATTTTGTTTATTGATGGGGTAGGCAAGGTTTCTTTTTTCCGACTCCTTAAAACTCATTGTTCCGCCATATTTCGTTATCAATCCGGATATTTCTTCTTTTGCTTTATCTAAATCGGTTTCTCCTAATTGAGGAGTCAGAATAAAAATAACCTCATAATTTTTTAAAAGGATATCTTCCATATTTTATCCCATATTAACAGATTATATTTATTTTGGCAAGTTATATTTTAAATTCCAGTATGTCTCCGTCTTTGACAGTATAATTCTTTCCTTCGGTTCGAATTTGCCCGTTTGACCGAGCACTTTGCCACGAGCCGGCTTCTAAAAGCTCGCGGTAATTTATCACCTCGGCGCGAATGAATTTTTCCTGAAAATCGGTATGTACTATTCCGCCGCATTGCGGGGCAGTCGCACTTGTTTTTGCTGTCCAGGCCCGCGTTTCTTCCCCGCCTTTGATGGTATAGAAAGTGATTAAATCGAGAATTTTATAGCAGGTTTTAATCAATACATCCATTCTTGGTTTCAATTTTAATTCTTCCAGTTCTTCTTGCGATAATTCGGACAGTTCCAGTTCCAGTTTCAAATCCAAGGGGATGGTATTGTCGGGCAGGGTTTTCAGCAATTCCAATTCTTTGTCGGTTCCTCGGCTGTTAATCAAATAAATTATCGGTTTAATGGTCAAAAAACTTAGGTGTTTGATTGATTCTTTTTCTTTTTCACCTAAATTTATTTGCGAAATCATTTTTCCTTCGCTGAGGAATTTTTTGATTTTAGCGATGATTTCCAGTTCTTTTTTTGCCTCCTTATTGTCCGGATTTTTCGCTTCGCTTTGCAGTTTTTCCAAATGTTTTTCAATGGTTTCCAGGTCTTTCATCATCAATTCGGTATTTACGATGTCGATATCTCTTTGTACGTCGAGCGAATCTTCAATATGTTTAACATCCGCTGCTTCAAAAGAACGGACCACGTGTACTATCGCGTTAACCTCTCTGATGTGGGACAAAAATTGATTACCCAAACCCTCGCCTTTGTGCGCGCCTTTAACCAATCCGGCAATGTCCACAAATTCGATGATTGTCGGCGTTGTTTTTTGGGGCTTGATGATTTCCGCGATTTTATCCAATCTTTCGTCCGGAACCTTAACAATGCCCACGTTCGGGTCAATAGTGCAAAAAGGATAATTGGAAATGTCCACCTCTTGTTGTGTTAAGGCCTTGAACAGCGTGGATTTTCCCACATTCGGCAATCCAATTATTCCGACAGAGAAATTCATACGGTTTAATTATATCACAGGATTATGATATAATAAATTTATATGGACAATTTGGATAAAATTTTTAAGGCGAATGATATAAGGGGTATTTATCCCAATGAAATAAACGAGGACTTGGCTTATAAATTCGGTCGGGGCGCGGCTAAATTTTTGAAAGCCAAAGAAGTCGTTGTTGGCAGAGATAACCGCTTATCGTCCGCATCTTTGTTTCAATCCCTTTGCGAGGGGATTCGAGAGGAGGGCGTTGATGTTTTGGATATTGGCATAGTCACTACGCCAATGCTTTATCTTACGGTGATAAAATACGACTATAGGGGCGGGATAATGATAACCGCTTCGCATAACCCCAAAGAATACAACGGTTTTAAAATCGTTAAAGACGATGCTATGCCCGTAGGAATGGATTCGGGCCTGGATAAAATCAAGAAAATGGTTAAAAAGGGATTTGCGAGAAAATGGGAAGGCAAGAGAGGCAAATCAAGCAAAAGGGAGGTTCTTCTGCATTATATTAAAAATATCGTCAGGTTTGCCGATATCAAGAAAATCAAGCCGTTGAAAGTAGTCATTGACACCGCTAATGGCGCGGCAGGAACAGTTGTGCCGGAATTATTCAAGAATTTTCCCATTAGGGTAATTCATATTTTTTCCGAATTGGACGGTTCGTTTCCCAATCACGCTCCCAATCCGGTAATTTCGGAAAACACCGTAGCCCTGCAGGAAAAGATTTTGTCGGAAAAAGCTGATTTGGGAGCTGCTTTTGACGGCGACGGAGACAGGGTTATTTTCTTTGACGAAAAAGGTGAGAGAGCGAGCCCGGATTTAATCGCCGCATTATTGGTTCATCATTTATACAGAAACGTCGGTAAAATTCTTTATACGCCCGTAGCCAGCCGTATATTTCGTGAAGAAATCAGAAAATCGCAAAATGAACCGATTTGTTCGAAAGTTGGTCACACCTTTTTAAAGAACAAAATGGTGAATCAAAAGATTTTTTTCGGCGCCGAATCGTCAGGACATTATTATTTGAAGGACAATTATTATGTCGAGTCGCCGTTTATTGTTTTGATTAAAATAATGGAATTGATTTCCGAAAAGAATAAACCGTTATCCGTGTTAATTCACCCCTTTGAGAAATATTTTAGAGATAGGGATGATTTTAAAGTCGAGAATCCCAATAAATTAATCAAAAAACTGGAAAATAAATATAAAAATGCCTCACGGTTTTCACTCTACGATGGCTTGACAATGGATTTTCCGAATTGGTGGTTTAATCTCCGGGCTTCCAATACCGAGCCGATTATGCGTTTGACCGTTGAGGCAAAAACGAAAAATTTATTGGATAAAAAATTGGAAGAGCTTAAAACGTATTTTAAATAAGACCCATTTTTTCCTTGACTTCTTTCATTGTTGCTTGGGCGATTTTTTGGGCTTTGTTTTGTCCCTCGGCTAAGATTTTTTCCACTAGCCGGGAATTTTTTTCGAATTTTTTTCTTCTTTCCTGAATCGGTTTCAATCCTTTGATAATTATTTCTGCCAAGTCTTTCTTGAATTCCGCATATCCTTTGCCTTGATATTTCTTTTCAATATCGGCCATAGATTTGCCTGAAAATAAATGGTAGATAGTCAAAAGATTGGAAATCGCGGGTTTATTTTTTTCGTCAAATTTTACTTCACGGCCGGAATCAGTCACGGCTGTTTTTATTTTCTCTCTGATGGATTCAGGCGAGTCGGATAAAGCAATGCCTTCTCCGCCTGTTTTACTCATTTTTTTAAATGGGTCGGTTAAAGATTTTATTCTTGCTCCCATTCCCTCGTTGATAATTCCTTTT
>CAYGVF010000016.1:0-2991 GCA_964353285.1 uncultured Candidatus Saccharibacteria bacterium
GACACGTGTCGGCCGCTCCAGCGAGCGGCCGCACTAATTCTCGGCCGAAATTCTCCGACCCTGGTCGGAGAAACCATGCTTTCGGCCTGCGAAGTTGTCTCAGTGAAAAACAAATCCTCGCTGAGGGGGATTGAAGGAAAAATCTGTTAGATGTTGACAGATTTTTATTATGGTTATATAATTTAGTTTTGAATCTTGAAAATATGGCGAGTCCCGATCAAAATCGGGAAGAGCCATAAATCTAATTTAAAAGGAGGCCCAAAATGGGTAGACTTTTGAAGGAGACGCCATTCTCCGAAATCCTGGCAACTTTGGAGGTTTTTGACAGCTGGAATGTTGGTCCCGAGGCATTTGCCAGAATCAGAAGAAATCACGATACGTTTGGCAGAGAAGTTTCCGCGTTTATGAACTATGGCCATGAAATGAGGAACAGATATTTTCTTCTTGCGGACACAGTTCTCGGTAACGACGTTATCTTCCCGGAGGAAATAACTGTGGCGCGCGGCCTTTCTTATGCCAAAGATCAGATTCGGCACCTAATAGACACACTTCCTTCCTACGACGTACTGGTTTGGCTGAAAATGAACAATTTCTGCCTTATGCCTGGTCCGCCTACCCCCATGAGCTTACTAGATGTTCGTTTCTTGGAACCCAAGCTTTTCTTCTCGGAGAGCGATGGTTGGTACGCTGACCCAAGGCAGGATTTCGCCAGATATGATAAGGCTATTTGCGAATGGCTTGCCATCCGCAAAGATCCGGTTCCCGATTCCACACGTAAGAATTGTAATGAGCAACTCATGTTGCTCTCCGAACACGAAGAAGTTCCAAACGCTGGCGAGATGAGCTGGTTCATTACGACCTTCTACAAGGTTCGTGGCGTGCGACTCTTCGAAGCCATCTATATTCGGACTTCCTCTATGGACTCTGGCGATGCTTATGTCACTTTCGGTAGTTTTGACGAGGTCGGTCTGGGCGTAAACCACTGGCGTGGTCATAGCGGTCAAGGCGACCTCGGTCTCGCTCCCGCTCGAAGACTAGTAAATTCTTGATCTTTGAATGTTTGAATCCTTGTCCGTTTCGCAACGAACAAGGGTTCTTTTTATTTTTTTAAATTTCATGCTATACTGAAAATGATGGAAAAAATAATTATCTCGGTAATTATTGCGGGGTTCTTTTTTTCAACCAATTTCGCTTGGGCCAAGTTTCCCGATGATTTGCCCGGTCCGCATTTGATGCCCGATAATACGTTCTATTTTCTGAAAATCTGGTACGAAAAAGTGGTTATTTTCTTTACTTTTGACTTGGTAAAAAGAGCGGAAAGATATAAAACCTTTGCCGAGAAAAGACTTTATGAGGGTCAGGAAATGATAAGAGAAGGGAAACAAGAACTGGCCCAGAAGCAAGAGGGTCTTTATAAGTATTATTTAAACAAAGCCCAAGCCGCTTTAGAAAAAGCGATTCAAAAAGCCATAGCAAAAAAGAAAGAACAAGTGGCTCAAGAATTACAGAAAACCCTCGAAGACATAAAAAACAAATTGAAAGAATCAATTAGATTATGATAAAAGTTTATTCTACTCCAACTTGTCCCTATTGCGTAACGCTCAAGAATTTTCTCAAAGAGCACAATATTCAGTTTGAAGACATTGATGTTTCGCAAAACGAAATCGCCCAAAAGGAAATGGTTGAGAATTCGGGACAATACGGAGTACCGGTAGTGGACATTGACGGTCAAATTATTATTGGTTTTGACCAGGACAAAATAAAAAATCTTTTAAAAATAAAAGATTAAATTTATGATTTATGATTTAATAATTATCGGCGGAGGGCCGGCGGGAATTACCGCGGGAATTTATGCTGCCAGAAAAAAATTAAAATCTCTTTTAATCACCAAGGACTGGGGCGGTCAGATGACAAAAGCAACCGAAATCGGGAATTGGCCGGGAACCAAGAAAATTTCGGGAATGGATTTGATAAAGCAAATGTCCGAGCATTTGAGAGAATTCGAAATCGAAATCAAAGAAGGCAAAGAGGTGATTGATTTGGACAAAAAAGGCGATATTTTTACGGTTCGCGACAACGACCAAGTATATGAGGCAAAAGCAGTAATTATCGCTACGGGAAAAATCCCGCGAGCTTTGAACATTCCCGGAGAAGAAGAATTTAAAGGCAAGGGAGTAAGTTTTTGTGCCACTTGCGATGCGCCGATGTTTAAAGACAAAGCTGTGGCAGTGGTTGGAGGCGGAAATGCCGGTTTTGCCACGGCCACGGATTTGCTGAAATACGCGAAAAAGATTTATATTTTGGAATTTTTTCCGGAGATGAAAGGCGACCTGGTAACCAAAGAAAAACTGGAAAAAACCAAAAAAGTGGAATTTCATATCAATGCGGCAGTCAAGGAAATAAAAGGCAAGAAATTTGTGGAGAGCTTGATTTACGAAGACAGAAAGACCAGCAGAGATATCGAATTGAAGGTCGAAGGAGTTTTTATTGCTGTGGGAATGATGCCCAAGGTTGGTTTTGCCGAGAAATTGGTGGAATTGAATAAAGCAGGCGAAATAGTGATTGATAAAGATAATTATACAAAAACATCGGGGCTGTTTGCGGCTGGCGATATTACGGATATAAAATACGAGCAGATTGTGATTGCCTCTGGTGAAGGCGCCAAAGCCGCTTTAGCCGCTACGGAATATTTAAAAGGGAAGTAACACTCAGATTTATTTATCATGTCGACACATGTCAGCCACCCCAGCGGGTGGCTGCATTAATTTTCAGCCTCGCTGGTGTCTTCGGCGCCAACCATGCGCTCGGCTTCCGAAGTTGTCTCAGTGACAAATAAATCTTCGTTAAGAGAAGCAAATATGATATAATTAAATATATGAAAGTTTATGATTTGATTATCATCGGTGCTGGGCCGGCAGGGATAAGTGCCGGTATTTATGCCAAGAATTTCGGTTTGGATTGTTTGATAATCGGAGAAGAAAAAGGGGGATT
>CAYGVF010000017.1:0-3560 GCA_964353285.1 uncultured Candidatus Saccharibacteria bacterium
TTTGTTTCTACGTGTAAACTAAATACATTTCTCATTTTATTCTCCTTTAATCACTGCCAAAGGCACCAAACGGGCGACTTTCTTGGATAGACCGGCTTGGTGCACGACTTCAACCACTTCATCGATATTTTTGTATGCTTGCGGCGCTTCTTCGGCAATTCCGCGCATACTGTAGCATTTAACCAAAATTCCTTTGGCTTTCAATTGATTGATGATTTCCTGACCCGATAAACTCCTTGTGGCCGCGCTCCTGGACATTGTTCTGCCAGCGCCGTGGCAAGTTGAATACCAAGAATCTTTGCCTTGTTCCGTACCAACCAAAACATAAGAAGCAGTGCCCATAGAGCCGGGAATCAAAACCGGCTGTTCGGGAAAGGCCCGGGTTGCGCCTTTTCTGTGCACAACCAATTCCATTTCCTTTCCACTAACTTTATATTTTTCCAGTTTGGCAATATTATGCGCCACGTCGTAGATTGCGGTAAGTTTTGTTTTTTCTCCCAAAATCTCTTTCCATGCTGTTCTGATATAATGCGCAATCATTTGGCGATTAGCCCAGGCATAATTTGCTCCGGCCGACATTGCTGAAAAATATCTTTGTCCTTCCTTGGATTTAAAAGGCGCGCAAGCCAATTCTCTGTCGGGTAAGGATATGTTATATTTTGGCATTGCCCGCATCATTACTTGAATATAGTCAGTGGCAATTTGATGTCCCAAACCACGACTCCCGGTATGAATCATCACCACGATTTGATTTTTGAACAGTCCGAATTTTTGCGCAATTTCTTGGTCAAAAATTTCATCAACTTTCTGAACTTCCAAAAAATGGTTACCCGAGCCCAGCGTTCCTACCTGGTCTCTGCCGCGATTTTTTGCATGTTCGGAAACAGTTGACGGGTCGGCTTGTTCAATAAAACCATTAGATTCGCAATTTTTTATATCATCTTCTTCTCCAAATCCCTGTTCAACCAGTTTTTTTGCTCCGTGTTTCAAAATTTTATCCAGATTATCAATGCTTAACTTAACCTGCCTGCCCTTACCCAGTCCGGATGGCACTTCTTTTTGCATTTCTACGGCTAATTTATCCAAATAAGGCAAAATGTCTTTTTCCGATAATTCGGATTTCAATAATTTCATTCCGCAATTGATGTCATAGCCAACTCCGCCAGGCGAAATCACGCCTTTTTCTGAATCCATTGCCGCGACTCCGCCAATCGGAAAACCATAGCCTTCGTGAATATCGGGCATGGCCATTGAATAATTGATAATTCCCGGCAAACTGGCTGTATTTATCAATTGTTCAACCGACCTGTCTTTAAAAACCTCGTCCAGCATTTTTTCCGAAAGATAAATTCGTGCCGGAACATTCGTTTTTCCGACCTTGGAATACTCCCACAAATAATCGTTGATTTTTCTGAAATCTGCTTTCTGCATATTTCTATTATATCATTTTCCAAAATTAAAAATAAAAAGCCCAAACAGGTTTTGGGCTTCAATAAACTCAATACATGATCTACAGCGGCGTAACACGAATTGCTTCTTCCAAGGTCGTAACTCCTTCAATTGCTTTTTGCACAGCTGCTTCGCGCAAAGTTCTCATTCCGTTTTTACGCGCAAAATTTTCGATTTCTATGAACGGCGCGCCGTTCATAATCAATTCTTGTATTTCTTTTTTGATAAACATCGCCTCAAATACTCCCGTTCTCCCCATATACCCGAAATCATTACAAGCATCACACCCTTTTCCTTTGAATAATTTAGGTATATTTTTCCCCGTTAAAATTCCGCTCGCTTCGATCAGTTTTTTATCCGGTATTATTTCTTCTTTACAATGCGGGCAAATTTTCCTTACCAATCTTTGGGCAACAACCGCCAACAACGATGATGCAATAAGCGAACGGGAAAGCCCCAACTCGCCAAAACGCACCAAAGCGCCCACGGAATTAATCGTGTGCATCGTGGAAAAGAAAATCGAACCCATTAAAGCCGCGCGCACAGAAATTTCTGCGGTTTCATCATCTCTAATTTCTCCGACCATAATTACGTCTGGATCCTGTCTTAAAACCGAACGCAGGCCTTCGGCAAAAGTAAATCCGATTTCCGGACGAATTTGCGATTGCCTTACGCCCTCCAGATAAATTTCCACCGGATCCTCCAAGGTAATGATGTTTTTTAGCTGTTTTTCTTCTTTAAGATGATTAAGAATCGTGTATAAGGTCGAACTTTTGCCACTTCCGCCTGGCCCGGTAACCAAAACCATTCCCGACGGTTTCTGGATAAAGCCCCTTAAATTATCGGCAATTTCTACGCTCATTCCGAGTTTTTCCAAACTTTCAAAAAGAAATTCCTTTTTACTTAAAATTCTAATTACCGCTGCTTCGCCCAAGACCGTAGGAAATATCGAAAGCCGCAAATCCATTGTCTGCAAGCCTAAAGCAGGATTCGGCTGAAAAAGAATGTGCCCATCTTGGGGCTTACGGCTTTCGGTAGTATTTAATTGAGCCATTACCTTCAAGCGGGCAACAATAGTTTCCAGGGTAGACGGCGTTGTCGCTTCGATATTGTACAAAAGACCGTCGATACGAAAACGAATCATTACCTTATCGGACAATGGATCAAAATGAACATCCGAGGCACCTTTATTTATTGCCTCGATAATTAGGTTGTCCACCCATTCTTCTAATGAAAAATCTTTTTTGCTTACTTTCACCATACTTATATTATATCACAAACGCCGGATTTAAATATCGAATAATATTTGGACCTGGTACAACCCTTCTCTTTTTTTTATTTTTAAATCGTGATAAGTCACGGCTTTGATATCCTCGCCGAATGATTCAACTTTGTCGCCAGTGAGTTCGCCCTCCAACTCTTTATCACTGAATTTAGTAAATTTAACATTATTATAAACTTCTTTATTCGTTTGAATCAAATACAAAACCTCACTCAAAAAATCCACCAACAATGCGTTTAAGTCGATGGATTTTATTATGATTTTTTCCGCCCGAGGCGGACCAGCCTTGGGCTGGGATTTTTGACTTTTAATTTGCGGTTGTAAAACAGCCGTCATCCCTTTCATCGCATTCAAAAATAACTCTTTTTTTGTTTTACCAAAAGCTTGAACTCTTACATCCGAAGGATGGTCCAAAATTTTGTATTCTTTATCCATGAATTTTTTTGAATTCCTCGCACACTATTTTCCTGTCATCCCAGGCAATTCTTTCTCCACTTGCCACACACATCCATGGTTCGCAGCCTTTTCCGGTAATAATTACCGTGTCATTGCTCTGCGCCAAAGATAAAGCTTTGTTTATTGCCTCACGCCTGTCTATTATCTCGTATAAATTTCGAATTTCGAATTTCGAATTTCGAATTCCAGATTTTATCTCTGATAAAATCTGACTGGGATTTTCGTTATATGGATCTTCGTTGGTCAAAATTATATTCTTACAATGATCTGTTGCGATTTTTCCCATTTCCGGCCTTTTCCACTTATCTCTTCCTCCGCCAGTTGAACCCAAAACGCAAATTAAATCTCTCCCTAATGTTTTATAAACATTCTC
>CAYGVF010000018.1:0-1529 GCA_964353285.1 uncultured Candidatus Saccharibacteria bacterium
CGAAAATGAAAGAAATATGAGACCGGCTTATTATCGTAAAAGAAAAAGAACAAAAATTAGGGGAATACTGATTGTAATTTGTTCCCTTTTTTTAATTTTGCTGGCGGGATTTTTTCTTTTCCCGATATTTAAAATCAAAACCATAGAAATCACGGGCAACAAAGAGATAAAGGCCGAAGAAATAAAAAATATTCTGAATTACAAAAATATTTTTTTGGCCACCAAAGAAAAAATTAAAAGCGATTTAATAAAAAAATTCCCCTTGATTGCGGAATTGGAAATAAAAACAAATCTAGTCAAAAGAAAAATCGAAATCAATCTTAAAGAAAGGGAGGAATTCGGAATTGTTTGCCAAGCGGAAAAAATAAAACAGGAAAACGTGGAAATAGAACAAATAAAAGAATGTTTTTACATTGACAAAGAAGGGATTATTTTTGAAGATGCCCTTCAAACCAGTGGCTCTTTAATTATTTTAATCAAAGATTATTCGGGGAGAGATTACAGAATAGGGGATAATATTTTTAAGGAAAATATAATCAATTTTATTGCCGAAGCAAAAGATTTTTTGCTTTCGGAAGTTAATATAAAAGTTATGGATTTCGATAACTTGTCTTTTCCGCCCGATGATTTGAAGGTAATCACCGGCGAAGGTTGGTATATTTTGTTCAATTTACAAAAAGAAGCCAGGAATCAACTCCTGGCCCTTAAGGCGGTTTTGGACGAAAAAGTAAAAGACAAAAGGAACGAATTGCAGTATATAGATTTAAGAATCGAAAATAGGGTTTACTACAAGTAACAGTATTCAGTATACAGGAAACAGAAAAAGGCAGACTTGCGTCTGCCTAATTTGTTGTTGGGTCCTCTTTTGTGAGTTCTAAAAGTTCAGATATTCGATTAAGTTTTTCTATGTTGTCTTCTTCAACTACTAGAGGTTCTCCGCCAATTTGACGAACCTCCAAGATACCTTCTTTAGGAGAAAATTTGATGATCTCCCAGTAATCCAGGCATGTTTCTACGACCAATTTTGTAGTTAGATTCGTAAAGATTACAGCACAAGAATGGCCCAGATAATCAAAGAGTGTTCCTCCGTCCAAAAGATCTGGTTGAAAACTATGAGTTTCTCCCTGAAGAGTGTGAATTATGACTTTTAAAGGACCTTTGTAATTAGTCAAAAGAACATTTCTCATTTTTATCCTCCTTACTGTATATTACTTCTGGGGTTGGTATTGTGTCAATGGGTTTATTTGTTTTCTTTTAATGTTTGGATGGCCGACCATATAATTTTGCCAAGTTCTTCAGTGAGATTTAATAATTTTTGATAATTTTCTTGATTTAAATAATTTTCTCGATGAGAAAAATGTAAGAGATATTTAGTTTCTTTTAAAGAACCATAAGATAT
Organism: uncultured Candidatus Saccharibacteria bacterium; assembly: GCA_964353285.1. Classification (GTDB taxonomy): domain Bacteria; phylum Patescibacteriota; class Minisyncoccia; order RBG-13-40-8-A; family RBG-13-40-8-A; genus RBG-13-40-8-A. The sequence goes on from CAYGVF010000018.1 coordinate 1,400, forward strand.
TTCAAGGAATCTTTTGTATTCCTTTCTATTGTTTCTTGCAAAACCTTCTATAGCGTTTAATGGTACGGATAGCGCAGCTCTTCTTAATTGTGAAGTTAATCCATAAATTTCATCTTTGGGAAAGATTTTC
>CAYGVF010000019.1:0-14398 GCA_964353285.1 uncultured Candidatus Saccharibacteria bacterium
CTTTTGCCTATGGTTTGATTAGTGATTTCGGGCAGGAAAAGCACGAAGAAGAGCATAAAATATTGAAGGCTTTTTGTTTCAAAACCAATCCCCATAATCAATTTTGTAGGAATTTGGAAGAGGTTGAGGAATTCTGCAATCATTGGGAAAAAGCAAGAGAAAAACTTGAATATGAAATTGACGGGGTAGTGGTGCTTGTAAACGATAACGCTGTTTCTAAAAAACTGGGAATAATCGGCAAAGCGCCGCGCGGAGCAATTGCCTATAAGTTTTCTCCCAGAGAAGCGGAAACCATAATCGAAGATGTTGTTTGGCAGGTGGGTCGGACAGGAGTCTTGACTCCGGTGGCTGCTTTAAAACCAGTTGAGATTGGCGGAACAACGGTTTCTCACGCTACGCTTCATAATTTTGACGAGATTAAAAGATTGGGCGTAAAAATCGACGATACGGTGATTGTTGGCCGAGCCGGAGACGTTATTCCTGACATTAGGGAAGTTTTGAAAAAAATGAGAATTGGCAAAGAAAAAGAAATCAGAGTTCCTTTGAAGTGTCCGGTTTGCGGTTCGAAAGTAATAAAAATCGGAGACGAGGTAGCTTATCGTTGTTCGGATAAAAATTGCGGAGCGATTTTAAGGGAAAGAATTTATCATTTTGTTTCCAAGAAAGCTTTCGACATTGTCGGCGTTGGGCCGAAAATTATCGATAAATTAATTGATGCAGGATTAATAGCTGATGCAGCAGACCTTTTTAATTTAAAAAAAGAAGATTTAATTCCTTTGGAGAGCTTGCCCCGTAGGCGCGCTCTTGGCGAGCGCCAGGCTGGAAGCCTGCGGCGACAAGTAAGCGTCCTTCGGGGATTTGCGGAAAAGTCAGCTTCAAATATCATCAATTCGATTCAATCCAAAAAAAACGTAAAATTGGAAAGATTTTTGTTCGGCTTGGGAATTCCTCAAGTCGGCGAAGAAACAGCTTTTGACTTGGCAAAATACTTGGGAAGTTTGGAAAAAATAAAAAATTCCCCAATTGAGGAATTGGAAAAAATTCAGGATGTGGGGCCGAAGGTTGCGGAATCGATTTACAAATGGTTCAGAGAAAAGAAAAATCTGGAATTTTTGCAAAAATTAAAAAAAGCTGGTATAAAGATAATAAATCAAAAATCAAAAATCAAAAACCAAAAATTAAAGGAAAAAACTTTTGTTTTTACAGGAGAATTAGATAGCATGAGTCGGGAGGAAGCAAAAGAAAAAATAAGGGAATTGGGCGGAGATGCGTCCGAATCGGTTTCCAAGGATACTGATTTCGTGGTTATTGGTTCGGAACCTGGCTCAAAATTCGACAAAGCTCAAAAACTCGGCGTAAAAATAATTTCCGAACAAGAATTTTTGAAAATGATAAAATAATATGATTTCCAAAGAACAAGTCGAACATATTGCCAGGTTGGCGAGAATTGAGTTGAACGAGAAAGAAAAGGAAAAATTTACCCAAGAACTTTCCTCGATTTTGGATTATTTCGAAAAGTTGAACAAGGTCGACACTTCCAAGATTGAAGGCATATCGCAGGTTACGGGACTGGAAGACGTGATGCGTGAAGACGATGCGCCGAAAATCAAAGATTCGGAAACAAAGAATAAAATTTTAGAACAAGCACCTCGGAAAAAAGGAGATTATTTTCAGGTGCCGAAAATATTGGAATGAATTTACCGGAAACAATCGAACAAGCCCACGAAGGATTGATGAAAAAAGAGTTTTCCTGCATTGAATTGGTTCGGGCTTATTTGGATAAGATTAAAAAGGAAAACAAGGAACTTAATGATTTTTTGGGCTTGACCGATAAACTGGCTTTAGAGCGGGCAGAAATAATTGACGATAAAATTTCTCAGCGCGAGAAAATCGGGCCATTGGAAGGAATTCCCATTGCAATTAAAGACAATATTTTGGTCAAGGATTACGAGGCAACAGCCGGCTCGAAAATTTTAAAAAATTATATTGCCCCGTATGACGCGACTGTGGTCAAGAAATTGAAAGAAGCCGGAGCAATTATTATCGGCAAGACCAATTTGGATGAATTTGCCATGGGTTCTTCAACCGAGAATTCGGCTTTCGGAGTGGTTAAGAATCCGTTCGATACCAATCGGGTGCCCGGCGGTTCCTCGGGTGGCTCGGCCGTGGCTGTGGCAGCCAATCACTGTCTTGGCGCCTTGGGTTCGGATACCGGTGGTTCGATTCGTCAGCCCGCTGCTTTTTGCGGAATAGTTGGATTTAAACCGAGTTACGGCGTGGTTTCGCGATATGGCTTGATTGCCATGGCTTCTTCCTTGGACCAGATAGGGCCGTTAACCAAAAACGTTGGAGATGCCAGTTTGATTTTTAATTGCATAAAAGGTAAAGACAATTACGATTCGACAACAATAGATTTGAAAAATTTGGAAGAAAAAAATCATAATTTAAGAATTGGTATTCCCGAAGAATTTTTCAAAGAGGGAATTGATAAAAAATTAAAGGAGAAAACAGAAAAAGAGATTAATAAATTCAACGATCTAGGGTTTGAATTGAAAGAAATCGCTTTACCCTATGCCAAGTATGCTTTAGCGGTTTATTACATATTGATGCCAGCAGAAGTAAGCGCTAATTTAGCCAGATACGACGGCATTAAATACGGGTTTTCTGAAAAGGATCAAAATTTACTGGATAATTATTTGAAGACCAGAGCCGAAGGTTTTGGCGACGAAGCAAGGCGAAGAATTATGCTCGGCACCTATGTTTTGTCGGCCGGATATCGGGATGCTTATTATCACAAAGCTCAACAGGTGAGGGCATTGATAAAGCAGGAGCTTGAGAAGACTTTTGAGCAAGTCGATTTTGTCTTAACTCCAACTACGCCGACTCCGGCTTTTAGAATCGGCGAAAAAACAGATCCGTTATCGATGTATTTATCTGATATTTATACGGTACCGGCAAATTTGGCAGGATTTCCGGCAATATCTATTCCTTGCGGAAAGGTAGACAATCTGCCAATCGGTCTTCAGATAATCGGTCCGCAATTTAAGGATAATTTAGTTTTAGAAGTTGCTCAAACATATGAACAAGTCGTTGGCCAGTAATTCTTTACTCAAAATAGAATCAATTGTCTTGGCTCAGGTAGGTGACTTTTTCCCTGATATTTGGAAAAAAGTGTTTAATTTTTTTACCTCTTATCACTATAGGGAATTAATTTTTGCCTTAAAAACGATTTCTCTTGTAATATCTTTAATTCTCGGAGTTTTGATAGTTTTTCTTTTAATAAAGATGAACATAAAAGCAAGAGTGAGGGGTTCGATATCTAAAGTCAAGAAAAGCATTTCTTTTAACAAAAGCAGAATAACAAAAAAATGGGCGAAAATTGAAAAAAAATTGGGGAGCGGAGTAGAGGCAAATTATAAGCTTGCGATTTTGGAGGCCGATAAAATTTTTAATGAAACTTTAAAGGTTATCGGTTATGAAGCCCAGATAAGACTTACCAATACGGAAGAGATAAAAAAGGCGGGAAAGATTAAAAACAACATCATTGAAGATTCTAAATTTGATATTACCGAGAGCGATGCCCGAACAATGGTGGCTGTTTACAAAAAGGGACTGGAGGATTTAGACGTGATTTAGCTTGCAAATTTATAAATTTTGTATTATGATTTAAAATCATCGCGGGGTGGAGAAGTAGTATCTCGTCTGGCTCATAACCAGAAGATCGTTGGTGCAATTCCAACCCCCGCAACCATTCAACTCATCGTATTCGTTTATGCCAGGGTAGCTCAGTTGGTAGAGCGTGGGACTCATAAGCCCGAGGTCGTGGGTTCAATCCCCACCCCTGGTACTCAAACAGAATAATGTTGTTTGATTTACATCATGCAGCCGTAGCTTAGCTGGTTTAAAGCGTCGCCCTGTCACGGCGAAGATCGAGGGTTCGAATCCCTTCGGCTGCGCAACGTAAGAAATTTTCTTTGAAAATTTCAACGTTGCTGAGACGTTTAATTTCCTTCGGAAATTATTACGTCTCGCAGTTCATGGTATGTTTCATTACGTTTATATTCTTAGTAGTCAAAAAGACAATAGTTTGTATATTGGCTATACTACAGATTTAAGAAAAAGATTTAAACAGCATAATTCTGGAGAAAATCTGGCCACAAAGCCATTTAGACCATATAAGCTTATTTTTTATGAAGCTTTTTTGAATAGAATAGACGCAAAACACAGAGAAGAATATTTAAAAAGCGGATGGGGATTAAGAAGTATAAAAAAAATGTTAAGGAAACAATTTGAGGAGGTTTAAAAATGAAAAAACTTTTGAAATGCTATCCGTTTGCTCGTTTAAATCCAGAAGTTGAGTTGGTTGAAGGATTTTTAGCTTATGATGGGGTCTTGGGCGATGAAAAGAGTAAAACCCACAAAGGAATTGATTATGCCAGATTTAATGAGGAAGGAGGATGTATTGGCTTTGATGTTTTTAGCGCTCACGATGGCGAGGTTTTCCAGGGAACAAGCAAAAGAGGATGGGGAAGATTTGTGCTCATTTCTAAAGCGGTTGGCAAAAAAAAATTCAGAACCGTTTATGCTCATCTTGGAAACATTGATAAAGAAATTCCTTTTCTTCCCAAAGAAGGAGAAAAAAGAAAAAGCGGATTTGTCATTTCCGAGGCTAGATTTTTAGGCAAGGCCGGCATAACGGGCTGGACAAAAAGAAAAGTTCAACTGCATTTCGAACTTCAACAAAAGAATAAAGATGGTGAGTGGAAGAAGGTAGATCCTTATGGGATTTATGCACGGGCAAGCTCGCGAAAGTATCCTCAGCCAGGGTGGTCTTTGGGAAAAATTAAACATTATTGGGCCACAGACAGACCGTCATTTGCAGATGAAGTTTGATCGAAAAAAGCCCCCGCGAACGGGGGTTTTCCATTTGCTTTTAGATTAATTTTGGGGTAAAATTAAAGTAGAACCCTGCACCAGAACAAGTTCGGTACAGGGCAAGCTTGATGAGGAATATTGCCTATGAAGCCAAAGTTTTTTATTAGATTGAATTTGATTTTGACCCTTGTTTTTTTTGTTAGTTTTGTTATTATTCTATTCTTTGTTGATCCTTTTGATTCTGGCAGGCTAGTGATTGTTGTTTTCTATTTGGTTCTTTTCGGACTTATTTTGGGAATTTTAAATTTTATTTTAAAGACACCGTTTTGGGTCAGAATTTTGATTGCTTTAACCGTTGTTATTCTTTTGATTTTAAAAAAGGGAAAATTTTAATTATGGATATAAAAGATTTAAAAAATAAAATATTTGTTGATTTAACCAGAATTAAAAGCTTGGCTGAATTAGAGCAATTTCGAGTAAAATACCTTGGCCGCAAAGGCGAGATTAACTCTGTTTTTAAAGGTATAAAAGATTTACCTATAGACAAAAGAAAAATAATAGGAGCCGAAATAAACGAATTTAAAAAGGATTTGGATTTTAAAATAAACAGTTTAAAAGCTCAATTTACCGAAGGTTCTAAAAAAGACAGCATTAAAAAAATAGACGTGACGGCCCCGGGAATCAAAATAAGTCGCGGCCATCTTCATCCTTTGACTTTAATTGCGAGAAAAATCGAGGATATTTTTCAGTCGATGGGATTTAAGATTGTCGAGGGGCCGGATATCGAAACCGAGTATTACAATTTCGATGCCTTGAATATTCCCAAAGACCATCCTGCCAGAGACGCCTGGAATACATTCTGGTTGAAAACCAAGCCACAGAAACTGTTATTAAGAACTCATACGTCTCCAATGCAGGTGAGATTCATGGAAAAGAACAATCCACCTTTAAGAATTATTGTGCCGGGAAGGTGTTTCCGCTATGAAGCCACTGACGCTTCCCATTCTCACACTTTTTACCAATTGGAAGGATTGATGGTAGACAGACATATTACTATTGCCAATTTTAAAGCGGTAATCGAAGAATTTCTTAAAAGGATATTTGGTCAGGATATCGAAACGAGGATAAGACCAAGTTATTTCCCTTTTGTCGAGCCGGGTTTCGAAGTCGATATGAAATACGCCTCCGGTGGCTGGTTGGAAATTATGGGCGCCGGCATGGTTCATCCAAATGTTTTCAAGGCCGCCGGTTACGTTCCCGGTAATTGGCAGGGTTTTGCTTTCGGAATCGGAATAGACAGAATCGCTATGCTGAAATATAAAATAAACGATATCAGGTTGCTTTATTCGAGTGATCTGTATTTTCTTAATCAATTTTAATTGCCGCTATTGAGGGGGCGGAAAAATTATGCGTCATTCAAAAGAATCAATAGAAAGTTTAAAAGGGAAAAGAGAAAAAACAATCGAGGAAAAATTAGAAGCAATAAAAAAAGACGACCTGGAAAGGATGAAGGAAAACAAGACTTATCGGAGTCCCTGGCTTCACATTGAACCCAACCTTTTAACCGAGGATTCTCAAGACCTTTTTTCTCATTTTGAGCAGGGCCAGTTTGACATTGCCCAGGGAGGAATTGAAGCGATTAAAAAAAAGATTGAAAAGATGAAAGACGAAGAAGCGAAATCCTCAAACGAGAAATTTATTCAATTAATGGACAACAAAATCACAGAAGAAATCGCCACAAACGAATTAAAAATCGAGGAAGAAAAAAAATAATTACTAAAGATGAAAATATCTTACGGTTGGTTGAAAGAATATATTGACAAGTTGCCAAAATCAGAAAAGATGGCCGATTTGCTAACCATGCATTCGTTTGAGGTTAAGAACATAGAGAAGAATGGTAATGATTATATATTGGATATCGATGTTTTGCCTAACAGGGCTCACGACTGTTTAAGTTATCTTGGGATAGCACGAGAGTGCGCGGCATTAATCGGTTCTAAATTTAAAATTCCGGTCGCAGATTTAACTGAGAGTAAAAATATAAAGGCTGGGGATTTTATCAAGGTAGAGATTCAAGATAAGGAAGGTTGTCCGCGATATGTTGCCAGAGTAATCCAAGATATCAAAATAGGTCCTTCTCCGGAATGGATGAAAGAAAGATTAAAGGCCATGGGTCAAAAGCCGATTAATAATGTGGTTGATGCCGCCAATTATGTGATGTTTGAAGCGGGACAGCCGCTGCACGCCTTTGATTACGAAAAAATAGAAGGCAAAAAAATAATTGTCAGACGAGCAAAAAATGGCGAAAAAATCACTACCTTGGATAATGAAAACTGCAAATTAGATGGCGATATTTTGGTTATAGCCGATGCCAAAAGCCCCTTAGCTTTGGCGGGAGTAAAGGGCGGGAAAAAAGCCGAGATAGCCAGCACGACAAAAACGATTGTTCTAGAATCGGCCAATTTCGAGATTAAAAGAATCAGGGCCACTTGCAGAAAAACAGGAATTAAGACCGATGCCTCGCTTCGCTTTGAGCACGGACTGGATCCCAATTTAGCCGAATGGGCGATTAATAGAGTTGCTCAATTAATTGGCGGGAAAATAGCTAATGGCTTAGTCGATGTTTATCCCAAAAAGATTTTATCACGGAAACTAAAACTCGATTTAAAGAAAATTGAGGACGTTCTGGGCACGAAGGTTTCGAAACAACAAGTAATTAAATATTTAAATTTATTGGGTTTTTCCGCAGACGATTCTTTGAAAATAACTGTTCCGACTATCAGGCAAGATATTGAAATCGAAGAAGATTTAATCGAGGAAATTAGTCGTTTAATTGGTTATAACAATATTCCAACCAAACAACCTTTCGGTTTGTTGGGGTTGGCCAAGTCGAACGATGATTTGATTATTATAAATAAAATAAAGACCATTTTTGAAGGGATTGGTTTTACCGAGGTCTATAACGTTTCTTTTGTGGGAGATGGCGATATTGAAAAATTAGAACTGAATCGAGATGACTATATTGAATTGGAAAATCCTCTTAGTTTAGATTTAAAATATTTAAGAAAAGATTTATTGCTCAATTTATTGAAAAATATAAAAGATAATTTAAAAAGATTTTTGAAGGACACCCAACCAATTAAGATTTTTGAATTAGGGAAAATCTATAGGCAGAAAAATAACAAAACCGAAGAAGAAAGAATGTTGGGCGGAGTTATCGCCAAACGCTTAGAAGAGAAAAGAGGGGAAAGCTTTTACGAAACAAAAGGAATTATTGATAATTTACTTAATAAATTAGGCATTTCCGATATCTGGTACGACGACTACCAGGCTACGCCCGAATGGACTGAAGATATTTTTTGGCACAGAATTGGAACAGCCGAAATAAAAGTAGGAAACGAAGAAATCGGGTTCTTGGGAGAGATAAACTCCAAAATTCTGGACAGATTAAATATCAGGGCATCGGTAGTAGCGTTCAATTTAAATTTTGAAAAACTTCTTAAATTGGCGAGAGAGGAATTAATCTATGAGCCGCCGTCTCCTTATCCTGCCGCAGTTAGAGATTTGGCGGTTTTGGTTAATCAAGAAGATCGAACGGCAGACGTTCAGAATGTAATCGAACGAGCGGGCGGCGAGTTGGTTATAGATGTTGATTTATTCGATATGTACGAGGGAGAAGAAATTCCTGGCGGAAAGAAAAATTTTGCTTTTCATATCATTTATCAATCATACGAAAAAACATTAAAAGACGAAGAAGTGGATAAAATTCAGAAAAAAATTATCAGAGAATTAGAAAAAAACGAAGGCTGGAAAGTGAGAAGATAAAATAATGAAAAAAAAGAAAATCAAAAATAAAAAAATCGCAACCGCGAAAACACAAAGGAAGCCTCGAATCAAAACAAGTTCGATACGGGGCAAGCAAAGACACAAGGCGAGCGAAATCAGCGCCTTAGCGGTTGCCAAAGAGATATCAAAAGAGACCAAGGAGCCGAGTTACGAGGCAAAGGATATTTATGTTTTGGAGGGTTTGGAGCCGGTTCGAAAAAGACCGGGTATGTATATCGGTTCGACTGGCCCGGAGGGTTTGCATCATTTAGTTTGGGAGGTTGTCGACAACAGCTTGGACGAGGCAATGGCTGGTTATTGTACCCATATTGGTGTTACACTTCTTCCGAACAACAGAGTGGCCGTAGCCGACAACGGAAGAGGCATCCCGGTTGAAAAACATCCTCAGACCAAAAAATCAGCCCTGGAAACAGTCATGACTACTCTTCATGCCGGAGGTAAATTTGGCGGCGAATCTTACAAAATTGCCGGCGGGTTACACGGAGTCGGTGTCTCGGTGGTTTGCGCACTGACCAAATGGATGAGAGTCGAAATTTGCCGCAACGGATATATTTACACTCAAGAATATTCGCGAGGCAAAGCCACTGCCAATGTTAAAAAGGGAGGTCAATGTCGAGGCTCGGGGACAAATGTGATTTTTGAGCCGGATCCCGAAGTTTTTCCAGACATAAAATTCAGTTGGGGTAAAATTTTAGATCATCTTCGTCAACAGGCATACCTCACAAAAAAGGCAAAAATTACGATAATTGACCAACGGGAAGGAGAAAACAAAAAATCCATCCGGACACACACTTTTTATTTTGAAGGAGGGGTTGTTTCTTATATCAGACACTTAAATAAAGACAAGAAGATTATTCATCCCAACATTTTTTATGCCGAAAGAGAGAAAGACAATATTTTTGTTGAGGTTGCCCTCCAATACAGCGAAGATATCGAGAATTTAGAAATAAGTTTTGCCAACAATATTCATACCGGTGAAGGCGGTATGCACTTGACCGGTTTTCGTTCGGCCTTAACCAGGGTTTTGAATGATTACGCAAGAAAAAACGGATTACTGAAAGAAACTGACCAGAATTTAAGCGGTGACGATATCAGGGAGGGTTTGACCGCGGTGGTCAGCGTGAAATTAAGAGAGCCGCAGTTTGAAGGTCAGACCAAGGCCAAGCTGGGAAATCCCGATGCCAGGACAACGGTCGAGGCGGTTGTTCTTGATACTTTTGAAGAATTTTTAGAAAAAAATCCTAATGATGCTCGTTTGATTTTAGGTAAATCAATTTTGGCCCAGAAAGCCAGAAGAGCGGCTAAGGCAGCCAGAGATACGGTGATTAGAAAAGGAATTTTAGAAGGAATGACTTTGCCGGGCAAGTTAGCCGATTGCGCAAGTCGTGACCCCCGGGAATCCGAACTCTATATTGTTGAGGGAGATAGCGCGGGTGGCAGCGCCAAACAAGGCAGAGACAGGCATTTTCAGGCCATCCTGCCTTTGAGGGGTAAGATTTTGAATGTCGAAAGGGCAAGATTGGATAAGATATTAGCCTCAAAAGAGGTTAGGGCCTTGGTTATTGCTTTGGGCAGCGCCATTGCCGAAGATTTCGATATCAGCAAACTCAGATATCATAATATTATTATTATGACCGATGCCGATGTTGACGGCGCCCATATCCGAACCTTGCTTTTGACTTTGTTTTACCGTTATTTTCCCAAGATAATTGAAAGCGGTTTTTTATACATTGCCCAGCCGCCGCTTTACAGAATTCAGAGAGGCAAAGAAATGGTCTATGTTTATAGCGAAGAAGAAAAAAACAAGGTTACAGAGAAAATGAAGAAAGAATCCACCTCCGCTAAAGCTTCGGCGGACAAGAAAGGCGGCGAAATCAACATTCAGCGCTATAAAGGTTTGGGAGAGATGAATCCGGGATTATTGTGGGAGACCACCATGGACCCGGCGAAAAGAATTATGAAAAGAGTGGGTATCGAAGATGCCGAAGAAGCTGATAAGATATTCGATATTTTAATGGGTAGTGATGTTTTGCCGAGAAAGAAATTTATCCAAACCCACGCCAAAAGCGTAAAAAACCTTGACATTTAATAATTTAAGTTTTATTTAAGAAATATGAGGATATTAAGTCGCATTGTGAATTATTTGAAAGAAACGAGAGTAGAGATGAAGAAGGTGAATTGGTTGACGCGAAACGAAGTAGTCAAATACACCCTAATTGTAATTGGGCTTAGTTTTGCCGTGGCTTTGTTTTTGGGCAGCTTGGATTTTCTTTTCACATTCATAATCAGTAAATTTTTATTGTAATATGCCAAAACAACAAACCAGCGGTGAAAGACATTGGTACGCGATTCATACTTATCCGGCTTCCGAAGATACGGTTGCCGAGAACCTGAAACAAAGAATCGAATCCTTGGATATGGGTAATAAAATTTTCAATGTTTTAGTTCCTAAGGAGAAAAAAATAAAGATAAAGAGTGGGAAAAGATATGTAGTCGAGGAAAAAATTTATCCCAACTATGTTTTTGTGGAGATGATTGTCGACGATAATTCTTGGTATATAGTGAGAAACACTCCGCGGGTGACTGGTTTTATTGGTGCCGGGATTACCCCGATTCCCATTGCCGATGAGGAAATAAGTAAATTACTGAAGAGAACAGTTCAGGAAGAGCCAACCTATAAAATTGAGGTTGAAGTCGGTGACGCGATAAAAATTACTGACGGCCCCTTTAAAGATTTTGACGGGAAAATTAGCGAAATCGACCAAGCTCGCGGGAAGGTTAAGGTTTTGGTGAATATGTTCGGCAGAGAAACCCCAGTCGAATTAGATTTTCTTCAAGTGAAAAAGATTTAAATTATGGCAAAAGAAATAAAAGCAATTATTAAAATACAACTTGAGGCCGGAAAAGCAAACCCTGCTCCTCCGGTGGGTACTGCGCTTGGGCCGCACGGTATTAACCTTGTCCAGTTTTGTCAACAATTTAACGAGGCAACAAAAGATATGGGCGGGAATGTCGTGCCGGCGGTGGTTACCGTTTATCGGGACAGAAGTTTTGAATTTATTTTAAAAACCCCGCCAGCAGCCGATTTATTGAAAAAGGCAGCAGGCATCGAAAAGGGTTCCGGCGTGCCGCAAAAAGATAAAGTCGGAAAAGTAACCAAAAAACAAATCAGGGAAATAGCCGAGAAAAAAATGGCGGATTTGAATGCCAACGATATTGACGCGGCAATGAAGATTATAGAGGGAACCGCAAAAAATATGGGAATTGAAATAATCGAAAAATAAAAGGAGGTGTACTTTGGAAAATAAAAGAATTTCGAAGGATGAGTACTATTTGGGGATAGCTAAGGCGACGGCCGAAAGAGGCGTGTGTTTTCGCAGATATTCCGGAGCGATTATCGTTCGCAATGACCAGATTGTTTCAACTGGTTATACTGGTCCTCCGAGAAAAACCACAGATTGTTTCCAGCGCGGCAGTTGTCTGCGTACAGATTTGGGTATTCCATCCGGTCAACGCTACGAATTGTGCAGAAGCGTACACGCAGAGCAGAATGCGATCATCAACGCGGCCAGGGCGGGGACGAATCTTTTTGGTGGCGATATGTTTATTTATGGCAAAGATTTTGAAACAAACCAGCCCTTGAATGCTTTCCCTTGTTTTATCTGCAAGAAGATGATCATCAATGCCGGTTTAAGAAGAGTTGTATGTTCGGGAGCGGACAACAAAACGATGATTTTCCAAGTCAAAGACTGGGTAGAGGAGTGGCGCCAAGAAGATAGGGATATCATCGACGATAAGGAGCAATACGGAGTCCCGATAACAAAAGAACAGTTCAAGAAGTGAACATTTAGCCCTGGCCACGTGTCAGGGCTTTTTTTATTGGGAGAAAAATGATAGGATAAAAATATGGCGAAATACAAACCAACAATCGGTTTGGAAATACACGTGGAACTGAAAACCAAAACAAAAATGTTCTGCGATTGTCTTAACGACCCCTCGGAAAGAAAGCCGAATGTCAATATCTGCCCGATTTGTACTGCCCAGCCCGGTTCTTTGCCGAAAATCAACAAACAGGCGGTCGAAAGCGTAATCAAAACCGGTTTGGCTTTGAATTGTCAAATCAACGAAAAAAGCTGGTTTGAAAGAAAGAATTATTTTTACCCCGATTTGCCAAAGGGTTATCAAATTAGCCAGTACGAAGCGCCGCTGTGCAAAGACGGTTGTTTGAAGGTTGGTCCGCCAGCTGGCGGAAAAAAAATAAGAATCAGAAGGGTTCACTTGGAAGAAGATACAGGAAGGTTGGTGCACGATCAGGGCGACCATTCTTTGGTTGATTTTAATCGGGCGGGCATGCCCTTGATGGAATTGGTGACCGAACCGGATATTGTTTCGGCAACCGAGGCGAGGAAATTCAGCCAGGAACTGCAATTGATTTTAAGATATTTGGGAATTTCCGACGCGGACATGGAAAAAGGGCAGATGAGGGTGGAGGCGAATATATCTCTGAAGGAGTCTGACTCCTTGGATATGGGCACCAAGGTTGAGGTTAAAAACCTGAATTCTTTTCGTAGTGTGGAAAGAGCAATCGATTATGAGATTGAAAGGCAAAAAGAAGTTCTGGAAAACAAGGAGAAAGTCATCCACGAAACCCGGGGCTGGAACGACAGCAAGCAGGAAACCTTTTCCCAGAGAACCAAGGAAACATCCGAGGATTATCGATATTTTCCCGAGCCGGACTTGCCCCCATTGAAATTTTATCAGAAAGACATCCAGAAATTAGAAGCAGAAATACCGGAATTGCCGGCAGGGAGGCACAAAAGGATTAAAAAAGAGTATAAGCTTTCCGATGCCGCGATTGAAATTTTGGTTGCTTACAAAAATTTAGGAGATTTTTTCGAGGAGGTTGTAAGCGAATTGAAAGCTTGGTTGGAAGCGGGAAAAATAAAAACCGATTTGGATAAATTGATAAAATTAAGCTCGAATTATATTCTTACCGAGTTTCCGAAATACACAGCCAGTAACGAAGATATTAAATTTACACCGGAAAATTTTGCCGAATTGATTTATTTGACTTTTTTGGGCGAGATTTCCTCGAGCGGGGCACAAGAGGTTTTGAAAGAAATGTTTGGAACCGGCGGAGACCCGTCACAGATTATCGAAAGCAAAAATTTAAAACAGGTAAACGACGGAGAAGAACTTGATTCGGCAGTGGAAAATGTAATAAAAAATAATCCTCAGGCGATTGAGGATTTTAAGAAGGGAAAAGATACCGCGCTTCAGTTTTTAATCGGTCAGGTGATGAGAGAAACAAAAGGAAAAGCCAATCCCGAAATAGCGTCGAAAATATTAAAGAAAAAAATTAAGAAGTAAAATTATGGAAAAAGGACCAAAAATTTCACCGGAAGAGCAGGAGGCAAAACACGAAAAAGCAGAAGAAGATCTTGAGGAAGCATTCGAAAAATCGGAAGATTCGTCCGAAGAAGAAAGAGAAAAAGAGCTTTTTTCGATTCCGGGCGTAGAAAAAGGGAGGGACTGGGAGAAAATGAAAGAACATCTAAGAAAGAAGCAGGAGTAAAAAATTTTTAACCAGTTTTTCTGCTTGTTGGGAACTGAATACCCAGTGAATTTTATTTCCGGGATATTTATTGAACCAAGTCATTTGGCGCTTGGCGAATTG
>CAYGVF010000020.1:0-2132 GCA_964353285.1 uncultured Candidatus Saccharibacteria bacterium
GAATAATTTCCGCAACCGAATACAAAAATCCGCTGGTTAGAGAAATAATCAAAGCTTTCAAATATCATTTTGTCCAAGAATTGGCAGGGCCACTGTCCCAGCTCCTAATAAAGTCGCTGGAACAGAATTTTCAATTTTCAATTTCCAATTTTCAATCAATTTTCAATTCTCAATTTCTAATTATTCCGATTCCGCTTCACGGCAGCAGAATGCGTTATCGTGGATTTAATCAAGCGGAATTATTGGCAAAAGAAGTGGCGGATTATTTTAAATTGCCTCTGGAAACCGATGTTTTGAAAAGAAAAATCTCCACCACGCCGCAAGCAAAAATCAAGGATACGGAAAAACGCAGGGCCAATCTCAAAGCGGTCTTTGAGATTGGCCCCGAACACCCGCTTGAGGGAAAAATCGTAATTTTGCTTGATGACGTGACTACCACTGGCGCGACTTTAATCGAAGCAGCCAAGGTTCTCAAAAATTCAGGCGCCAAAGAAATCTGGGGCTTGGTGGTTGCGAAAGGGTAAAAAATGTTGTAGGATATAAAAGTAATTTGGAGAGGTGGCTGAGCATGGTCCAAAGCAACAGGTTGCTAACCTGTGCCCTCTAAAGGGGCTCGTGGGTTCAAATCCCACCCTCTCCGTCAAATAATAAATTTATGGGAATGGAACGTCCTCAAGAACGTATATATCGGGGATTTGAGTTTGAAGAAGCTTGTCTTGGTCATAAAATTGACTGGGACTCTGTTTTGCATCAAAACAAAATATCTCCGGAAAAACTCAATCTCCGAGAATGGACAGAAATTATCAAAAAACTCTATCCCGAAGACCCAATCATGCCGAAACAAAAATGGGGCAGAGATCTTTATGATTTTGTGGCCGATAAACTGGAATTAGACATCGAAAATCCCGAAGGTTTAATGTTTTTTAATTCCTTGGGCACTCCTCTGGACAGAAAACGGGATACCGATTGTTTCTTTGTTTTTAAAAATCCAAAAACCAAAAAAGAAGCGTTATTCACCATAGATTTAACTTCCGACCCCCGAGAATTAACCCCGGGCGTAACCCATCAAGACAGTCTTAATCAAGCAGATTTGGTTATCGGGGAAATGCCGGACTATCACAAATATCCGGAAGCATATATCCTGGAAATGGAAAAAATCGCGGATAAAATCTCCGAAAAACTAAAAGATAAAACCGAAACAGTTCATTAAAATGGACGAAATCAAAATTTTAAAAAAAGAAAAAAAAGAACTAGAGAAAGAAATTGAAAAACTGAAAGAATTGGTGACTATTGATTTTCTTACCAGAGTTTATAATCGCCGGGCTTTTTCCGATTTTTTCAGAAAATCCTGCCACGAGGTAAGATGGACAGCCAAGCACCGCACACGCCGCCGCCGCAGAGAATCTTTTTCCCTGCTTTTGATTGACCTCGATGATTTTAAGATTTTCAACGATAAATACGGACACCTTTCCGGAGACAGAATTTTGAAGAAAACAGCCAAATTCCTGCAAAAATCCGTCCGTGACTTCGATATTGTCAGCCGCTGGGGCGGTGAAGAATTTGCCATAATTCTGCAGGAGGCCACTTTAAAACAAGCGGAAAAAAGAGCGAAAATTATTTTAAAAACCGCCCAAAAGAAACTGCCCGTGACTTTAAGTATCGGCGTCACTCAATCCAATCCCAAATACACAGCCAGACAAATTTTTCATAAAGTCGATAAAGCCGTATATCGCGCCAAAAAACAAGGCAAAAATCAGGTAGTAGTTGATTGAGGAGAGTTGCCAGAGTGGTTGTCAGCCCGAGGCTGATCCGCCCTGGGCGGAAATGGGCCGGTCCTGTCCGCTCATCAAGTGAGCGGATCCGCTCGCGAAGACGAGCGGAAAAACCTATGTATTATTTTTACGTTCTACAAAATCAAATTAATAATAAATTATATAAAGGAAGTACTGAAGATTTACGAAAAAGGCTCGAAGAACATAATAAGGGTAAAGTAACTTCTACAAAAAATGGAAGGCCATGGAATTTGATTTATTATGAGGGCCACAGAAATAAAATACTAGCCAGAAAAACAGAACTATTTTATAAAACTGGCCAAGGCAGAAGACAACTAAAAAAGAAATTGGGATTGGAAT
>CAYGVF010000021.1:0-2322 GCA_964353285.1 uncultured Candidatus Saccharibacteria bacterium
TCTTTTATCAATGTTTATTTATCAGATTAGAAACCTTTTACGAATAAAAAGTACTCCGATATCAAAACTGGACTTACATCCGTTTGTAATCAGAAAAACCCAATATCAAGTCAAGAATTTCACTTTTGAAGAATTAAAAAAAATCTATTATCAACTGATGACAATAGATTTGGAAGCGAAAACCGGGAAAGCCGATATTTCTACTGCTTTGGAGCTGTTTCTGGCGAAGATTTAGAAATTAATTTTGTTAACCTCGATTTTTTGCGGGCAGCGTTATTTTTCTTGATGAGTCCGGTTTTGACCGCTTTACCGATTACTTTATAGGCTTGGGGAAGAAGTTTTAATGCTTCTTCCTTTTTGTTTTCAGAAGCCAGTTTTTTGATTTTTTTAATCGTGGTTTTCAAAACATCAAACTGACGAAGATTTCTTTGTCTTCGTCTTTTGTTCTGTCTTAACGCTTTTTTCGCGCTTCGTGTGATTGGCATAATAATCTTAATATATCAGAAGATATTTTTTTTGGCAAGTATTATTGATTTTGAGGTAAATAAGGGTTAAGATTAAATCATGATTGGCTATATCGAGGGGAAAATTGAATACAGTACTGACAGATACGTGATAGTTGACGTGAATGGCGTGGGCTATAAGGTTTATATTTCCGCCAATGTTTTCAAAAAGCTGCCCAAAGTCGGCGAAAAAGTGAAATTATATACCCATTTGCACGTCAGGGAAGACATTATGGACTTATACGGATTTTTGGAGAAAAAAGATTTGGAATTTTTCGAAATGCTGATTTCCATTTCCGGAATCGGGCCAAAAGGAGCGACCAATATTTTGAATGTTGCCTCGGTTGACACTTTGAAAAAGGCGATTGCCAACGAAGAAAGTTCGATTTTAACCAAAGTGTCGGGAATCGGCAAAAAAACAGCGGAAAAAATCATCTTGGAGCTGAAAAACAAGGTTAGCGGGGAGTATTTGGACGAAAAATATGGAGCTGGCGGGGACGCAATTGACGCTTTAATCGGTTTGGGATATAGATTACAAGAAGCAAGAGAGGCACTGAAGAAGGTTCCGGAAAGCGCGAAAGAAGTTGGCGAAAAAGTAAAACAAGCTTTAAAAATATTGGGCAAAAAATGAATTCATTTTTACAATCTAAAGAATGGCTGAATTTTCAGAAATCGCTAGGGAGAAAAACCTGGCAAATAGAGGGAATCAATGTGATAAAAAATAATTTACCGTTCAAAAAGAGTTATCTCTATTCGCCCAGATGCCCGGCAAAAGTTTTTTCTGAATCAATTTTATCCAAAATCAAGGAAATCGCTAAACAAGAAAATGCGATTTTCTTTAAAATAGAGCCATTAACTAGTAGATCAGAAGAATTTGGTTTTAAAAAATCCAACAATATCCAACCTAACAAGACAATAATTTTGGATATTTCTAAATCAGAACAGGAATTATTGAATCAGATGCATTATAAAACCCGTTATAATATAAAATTAGCCGAAAAAAAAGGGATTTTAATCAAAAAAGACAAAAGCAAATTCGAGGATTTTTGGAAATTGATGCAGGAAACTACCAAGAGAGATAAATTTAGGCCGCATCCAGAAGAATATTATCGAAAAATGTTGGAAATTCCGGGAATTGAATTGTTTGTTGCCGAGTATAACGGGAAAATTATTGCCGCGAACATCGTTGTATTTTGGGAAAAAATAGCCCCTCGACTTCGCTCGGGGCAAGCAATCTATCTTCACGGCGCGTCTGATTACGAGCACAGGAACCTGATGGCACCGCATCTTTTACAATGGGAACAAATAAGAGAAGCGAAAAAGCGCGGATGTTTAGAATACGATTTTTGGGGCATTGACGAACAAAAATGGCCAGGCGTGACCAGATTCAAAAAAGGTTTCGGCGGCTGCGAAATTTCTTATCCCGGTGCTTATGACTTGGCTTTCCAGCCAATTTGGTATTCAATCTACAAAATCGCAAGAAAAATTTTATGAAAAAATTTATTCCGAGATTTGTTTTTAATATTTACCACTATTTATTGGCATTAATGGGTGCTTTGGTTTATGGTTTTCCCTCCAAAAAGCTGATTGTAGTTGGGGTGACGGGGACGAATGGGAAATCTACGGTGGTTCATCTGACCGCGGAAATCTTGGAAAAAACCCTTCAAGGAGCTCAGGGCAAGGTTGCATCGCTTTCATCGATTAGATTTAAAATCGGCGACAAAGAAGAGAAGAATATACTGAAAATGACTATGCCGGGCAGAATGAAATTACAGAAATTTTTACGAGAAGCGGTTGATACTGGTTGCAAATACGCGGT
>CAYGVF010000022.1:0-12153 GCA_964353285.1 uncultured Candidatus Saccharibacteria bacterium
TCTGGAATTTCCGATTATTTTCATTATTGGCTGCGAAGAGGGAATCCTACCTCACTCGCGAAGCTTAATTAATCCCCTGGACATCGAGGAGGAACGCCGTCTTTTTTATGTAGGCATCACCAGGAGCAAAATTCACCTTCACCTTATCTTAAGCCGGCTCAGAACCAGTTGGGGCATGAAAGAAGCCAATCCGCCGTCAAGATTTTTAACCGAAATTCCGGAGCATTTAATAAAATTCGAGGAATTTTCTCGCGAAGACGATGAAAACATCATTGATTTCTGACCAATTTAAAAAATACGGCATTAAACCGCTCAAAAGACTGGGGCAGAATTTTCTGATTGATGAATCTGTTTTGAACAAAATTATCGAAACGGCCAATCTTTCTGTTGATGATATTGTTTTGGAAATCGGACCGGGACCGGGAACGTTAACCATTGAACTGGCAAAAAGAGTAAAAAAAATAATTGCCATAGAAAAAGACAAAATACTCTGCCAGGCGTTAACGGATATTTTGAAAAATCAAAAAGTCAACAATGTTGAAGTGATAAATAATGATATTTTAAAAATTTCCAATTTTCAATTTTTAATTTCAAATCAAATTCGAAATTCGAATTTTAAAATTGTTGCCAATCTTCCCTACTATATTGCTTCTCCAATAATCAGAAAGTTTCTGGAAACAGAAAATCCCCCAAAAGAAATGATTTTAATGCTGCAAAAAGAAGTAGGGCAAAGGATAATCGCAAAGCCGCCGCACATGAATCTACTGGCGATTTCTGTCCAATTTTACAGCGAGCCGAAAATTATCAGTTATGTAAGCAAAAATTCTTTTTGGCCCAGTCCTAAAGTCGATTCGGCAATAATTAAAATCATTCCCAAACAAATCCCGGAAATTGATACTGCAAAATTCTTTAAATTGGTAAGGGCCGGCTTTTCTTCCAAGCGAAAATTTTTAATCAACAATCTTTCGCGAGAATTGAAAATTGAAAATTGTAAATTGAAAATTGTTTTTGACAAAATCGGGCTTGGTCAAAAATTAAGGGCGGAAAATCTAACCATTGGTGATTGGTTGAAAATTTATGAAACCGTTCAATAAAAAAATTTTTTATTTTCTCCTTCCCGCATTAAGCGGATTGCTGCTTTTTTTGGCTTATCCGCCCCAGAATCTGGGATTTTTGGTTTTTGTCGCCTTGATTCCTTTGTTTTATTTTCTCCACTTGGAAGCGATTTCTTGTAAAAAAAGTTTTTGGGGCGGGTTAATTCTGGGGATAATTTTTTTGGGCGGACTTTTCGGCTGGCTATTCAGAACCTTCCCTTTCGATTGGCTGGGCATAACCACTGGTAGGGAAGTGGTATTTTTGTGGATTCTGCTGATTGTTTTATGGACTATCCAAATTTTCTTTCTCAGCCTATTTTTCGCGTTCCTTGCTTGGGCTTATAAAAAATTGGTTAATTTCCGATTTTCCGCTATGGCTATTTTTGTCCTTGTTCCTTCGCTTTGGATAATTATTGAATACTTGAGAGCTTGTGGATTCGGGGTTTTATGGCTGGGTAGAGAAACGCTGCTTGGTCCGCACTGGACATTCGGTAATTTAACTTATTCTCTTTACAATTACCCTGTTTTCACCCAAATAGCCGATATCGCGGGAATCTACGGAATCAGTTTTTTGATTGTTCTGGTTAATGTGCTTTTATTCACGATTATCAGAAATTACAAAAAACTTTCCCAAATTATAATTCCGATATTGATTTTGGTTCTGGTCACTGCTTTCTGGCTTGGCTACGGAAATCATAAATTAAAAACCGAGGAAACGGGAACGATAAGAAAAGTCGCCGTTTTACAAACCAATTTCTTGTCCGGCGTCGAACCGAACCCTTATCAAAAAAAAGAGGTATTTGATGCAATTCTAAAATTATTCAATTCTCCGCAAGCAATTCAAGAAAAACCGGATTTTATTATTTCGCCGGAGGGATTCGGCATAATCTCCATAACCAAAGACAAAGACCTGGTAAAATATTTGATTAAGGATTTCTGGCAACCCGGCCAAATATTTTTGGAAAACGAAAAAGCAACTGACGAAAAGGGAAATTCAAAATCCAGGCTTTTTTATTATGCCTTGGAAAAAGAAGCTCCTCTCGCCACCCACGATAAAATGCTTTTGGTTCCGAACGGCGACTATTTCCCCTACATTACCAAATTTTTCTTGGGGATTTATTCTTTCAATTCCGGATTTGAAAAAAGATTATTCCGGAAAGGAACGGAAAATGAAACGGGGCAAACTCCAAAGGGCATTATTGGCGGAGGAATCTGCTCAAATATCGTCTCGCCGAATCTCAATCGCGACCAAACCAGAAAAGGAGCCCAATTTCTGGTTTCGGTTTCCAGCGACGCTCCTTTTCACGGTTCGAAATCTTTGCTTTTCCAAAATTTGGCAATGTCTAAATTAAGGGCAATTGAAAATAGACGCTATATTACTCAAGCCACGAATATGGGCTATTCCTTTCTACTGAATCCGATTGGAAAAATTGTCGTCAAATCGCCTGTTTTTGGCAACAAGATTTTATTCTCCGATATAAAGCTGCTGGATAAAAAAACGATCTATGTAAAATTCGGCGATTGGCCAGTGCTTTTGGCGTTTTTAATTCTTTTTACGGTGATTTTCAAAAAATTATTGCTGAAAAAGGTTATCCACAGCTCTTAACGGTTTATTGACAGCGGATTTTTTGCTATAATTAAAGATAAGAAAACAATACAATGAAATTCTCAATTAAAAAGCTACCCGTAATTCCAATTTTAGTAGCAATCTTTTTGGCTATTGGTTTGATACTCTTCGTAAACGCCTACTCGAAAAGGGGGGCGTTTTCTCAATTCAATTTGTGGGGCGGCAACGAACAAATAATCGAATCCCAAAACAAAGACAGCGACAATGACGGTTTAAAGGATTGGCAAGAAGACCTTTATAAAACCGACTTGAACAATCCCGATACCGACGGGGATGGCTATATCGATGGAGAAGAAATTAATTCCGACCACAATCCATTGGTTAAAGCGCCTGGCGATGAACAAATGTTTTATCCCCTGCCATTGGGCGACCGCTACAATATCACCAACAAGGTATTAAGCGACGAAATGTTAAGCACATTTGTCGATTCTTATTTTACCCAAAAAGGGGAATATATATCCGACCACCCGGACATCACTTCTGCTGAACAGTTCGATGCCAAAACCAAAACTTCAACTGTTCAAGAGATGGCTCTCCGTGCCGTTGCGGATAGCTATCCGATTTTATTGGAAAAAGCCGAAACAACCCTTTTGGAAATGCCGAAAATTTTTGATATCGAGATTAGTGACCAGGATATAAATATTTCCCAAGACAACAGCCAAGAAGCAATAAATTCGTACATATCGCAAGTATCCTCGATTTTAAATTCCGAAACCTTTTTCATCCAAGAACAAATCGTAGAAGTGGTAAAAACGGCATTTCAGGATGGTGATTTTTCCAAACTAGACGACGTTATTAAAACCAATGACGAAAAAATAGAACGGGCAAAAAGAATAACCGTGCCCTCAACCTGGAAAGAGATTCATAAAGAAGGCCTGGCGCTGACACTGGTAATCAGAAATATCTTTGTCTCTTTTCGTGATGCTCCGAATGACCCTTTAAAAGCTTATATTGCCGCCAATAAATTAGGAAATTTCTCCAACAGGTGGAATGACATGCTGAAAAAAGCTCTTGATTTGGCAAAAACCCAGGGAGTTAATCTTCCATTATGAAAATGAAAGTTTTTCAAAAAATTCTTGTTTTTCTCGTGGTTTTGAGCTTGATTATAAGCCCGATGTTCAATATCTTTACCTCCAGGCCAAAAAATGTTGAGGCTGGCGGCGTTTTCGGCTCTATAATGGACGTCTTAAAAGAGTATGTTCTCGACCCCATTGTTTGGATGATAAAAGACAGGATTCTGAAATATGTAGAGCAAAAAATTATCGATTGGGGTACGGGCAAGAAAAGTGATATCGGCAGCCCGTTTGCGGTCGGTAATTGGGTGGATTTTTTCTTAGAAGCTCTGGATACGGCTTCGGCAAAATTCGTAAATGAATTTGAATTAACTCGCTTATGTCAGCCCCTAAAAATAAGTTTAGGAGAACGTTTTCAGCTTACCACCTATTATCTTGATAAACCCACTTATCAAACTCGGGCTGCCTGCACTATCGGCGATATTGTGGAGAATGTGGAAAATTTTTATGAAAATCCGTCAATTCAACTTTTTGGCTGGGATGCCTGGAGCGCTTTAATGCAACCGAATAACAATCTTTTTGGTTCCTATTTTTTGGCCAAAGAAAGGCTGAATGAAATAACCGACCAGGAAACAAAAGCCGCTGACAAGGAAACAGATGTAAGCGGTGGCTACAAAAACGAAACAATCACCACCAAAACCGATATAGAGGCCTGCAGAGAGAAATGTCTTTCTTCCGGTGATGCTGCTTGCCAACAACAATGCGATAGCGAATTTGCCATTTGTATGGACATCCCTGGAAACACTGAAACAGATTGTTTGATTCAACGCAATTTTTGCTATTCTACTTGTCCTTCACTTGATCCCGGAGTGACCGTGACAACCTGCCTTAACAAATGCGAAGAAAAACCAGGAATAAGTGTCGAAAAAACAATCAAGAATTGGGGCTCGAATATCCACGAAACCATGACCAGTGCATTGGGTTCGTATATGGGTGAACTTATTTCGGCCAAGGAAATTTCCGAACTTATTGGCGTGCTTTACAGCGCTCTTTTAACCAAAGCGGTGAATGGTCTGGGATTGGCTTTTACCGGTCTCTTTTCCAATAACAATCAAAGACAGAGAGCAGCCCAAAAAAATCAATTCAGCTATCAGCGGGATTTTAAGGCAAACATGACTCCGGCAGTGCAAAAAAGCACCAGAGGGCAAGTTCTTAGCGGTATTTTAAAATCAATTCAGCAATTGGACCGCTCCCAAACCTCCTGCAACAAAGATGAAATGATGACATATAATGAATGGGCAAAAAGCGTAAATGATGTTGTTTCGCCCAATGTCGAATCTTTGTATATTGGCTTGGAAGGAATGAATCTTAAACCAGATTATGAAATTTTGGACAGCCGTTTTGCCCCATATCGTGTTTACGGCTACAGCTATGGCGAAGTTCCCAGCGCTAAAATACCCGACGCGTGCCGAGCAATAATCAAACAGTATTTCCTGGAAGCGCCCAGAAATCTTTCTGACAGCGCGGCTAATCTAGCTGCTTTAAATTCTAGTTGTAAAAGCATTGAAAGCGGCTTAGAGCCGCCGACTCCTGACCAAGATATAATCGGGTTTAATGCCTCTACCACACCCTGCTCTATTTGTATGTATGACCACGATGCGTTAAACTGTGTTCCGGGCAATCCTGCGCGCATGCCCTACCCCACCGGTCCAACAGAACCCTGGTCAGAAACCGACCTGGCTCTAAAGGGTAACTTTTATAACGAATGCAAAAATACTTATAATATCACCATTAGTCGCTGTGATGATTGTTTGAAAAAAGTGGATGAAAAATGCGGACAACTGAAAAACGAGCAAAAAAACGAGTGCATCGGCACTGTTTGCAATAATTACCGCGATATTATGGATTCTTTTGTCGACTCTCCTCGTGACCCAGAGGATTTTCCCACACAAGGCCCGTTAAAATTTTACGAAAAATGCCTGATTGAAGAAAAAAAGGAGGCCTGCTTTACCTGCCTTAGAGAATATTTTGTTCCTGACACTTATTGCGAACAAGCCAAGGATTACGTAGCTCGTTCAATAGATAAATACCCGGCTGTTGTCTATAATAACGGCGGCCAAATCTATGGACCAGCGGATGCAAGTATAACCAGCAAGGGTGGTGAATGTTCCAGTAGCACAATAAGGCAACCTATGGCTCTCTCGCTTTTGTGCCGCATAATGCCCGAATATGGCGGCGGGGCTTGCCGAACAAGCTGCATGGGCCACGGTATGACCACGGAAGAGCTAAATGATATTACTGATTTCCGACCCTTTGATACAGATTGTAATCAAGCTAGGGTTGCTCGCGCAGGAGAAGATCCCTGGAACCCGATTAATGACGGGGCAAGACAAGCAAAAAGCAAGTGCTGCGCCAGCTTTTGGGTTCATGACAGAAATATATATGCCGAGTGCGCTGGAGCGGGAACCGGACAAGAACCCACGGGACATTGCCCTGGCGGAGGTCCAAAAACTAATCCCGAATGTTATTGCGAGGAAGGTTGGCGGCCAATTGCCGGAACACACCTAAGACTGAATTTTGCGTGTCCGGGCGGGGTTTGCCCGGTTGCCGCAGACCCGACCTGCCGTTCTTCCTGTGAAGAAGATCCATTCGAGGTTCCGAATATGAGCTTGAGAGGCAGTGCAACGCTAAGCACCAATGTTGTCACTGGCGGAAGCACCGTGTATGTTTCTTCGGGCACTTGCAATGACCCGGATTATGTCGCTTGCATTAAAAAAACTGCCCAAAGAACATTCTTTGAAAAACTTGCCCGAATATTCAGACCGCGTATACCTTATGCAATCGCTGCGGAAGATTGCGATTGCTGGATAGATAATAATTACTGCATGTATGTTGGACCTAGCGGCTTTGCTGAACAGTGCGCAAACGATCAATATTGTGATACTTCTGGGGAGAGTGGGTGCTGGTCTAACGATTATTCACTTCCCGACCCTCCAGGCGGATTTGTAACAAGGGATGGTTATTTAACATTTGCAGGAGACTGCGATTGCGATTCCAACAACGATTGCCCTAGTGGCGGCTATTATTGCGACTTGCCAGTCGAGGGGTATGCCCCCTGCACGGCTGGTCAATATAATGGAAAATGCAAACTAGGCGAAACAGGTACTTGCGATTATATTGCTGGCGCGCCTGCGGGAGCAATCTGCTCAAGCCGAACAACCCATGGTAATGGTGCCACTGATTGCTGTTATTCTGGCGGCGAAGAAGGAAATACTTCTGGAGAAACAATTGAATGTGATTTGAGCGTTGTAAACCCGGGAGACGTATTACGGGTTGGTGTTGCTAATGAACTAACAACAGATTGTAACACCGGCGCCCTGCTTTGTATTCAATGTAGTGAAAATGACCCGGATTACGGTACGGGTGGAGGTGGCTTTTACAACACCGGCAGGCAACAATGTTATGGCAAAATCGTCTGGTAAATTATCTAATTTCGATGTCCAAAATTAAAGGAAAAATAAAGAAATTTTTTTCTAAAAAAAATACTCTGATTATCGGGGGAATCACTGCCCTGGGTTTATTTATCCCTTGGTTCGTTAGAGCCGGGTTAGCGGCCTGGATTGCCGAGGCGATTTTCAGTTTTCTTTTTACCGGAATTATTTTACCGGTGGTCGGATTTGGCGTAAGAATGGCGGCCAATTTCTTCGAGGCAATGTTGAATTTCGGCTTTAATCGGGGTTATCAAGCCGTGGCTCAAATCGGCTGGAACACTTCTCGGGATTTCGCCAATCTGCTTTTTATTCTTTTTATGGTGGTTATTGCCTTTGCTACGATTTTAAGAACCGAAAGATACGGCGCCAAACAACTACTGCCCAAAGTAATTATTATCGCTCTTTTGATAAATTTCAGCATGGTAATCTGCGCCATAGTCATTGATTTTTCCAATCTGACTGCCGAGTTCTTTGTTAATCAAACAAACGCAGGAGGAGAAGGAATTGCTAAAGTCCTGGTTGACAGCCTAAACGTAGCTGCGGCATTGAAACCAAACAACTGCGACCCCAGCACTTATAATAAACAAAGAGATGATTGTACCCTTCTTTCCGATGCCACCGCAAGGGACGATTGCTTTAACAAAATAACAACCGCAGAAGATACGTGTAGGAGTACTCTGGAACAGAAAGGAAAGGCCCCAGACTTGGACCTCGCCGGTTCTATTTTCGTTTCCATGATTTTTGGAACAATTGTTTTATTTATTGCCATGTTCACCTTTTTTGCCGGCGGGCTTCTTTTAATAATCAGAATAGTATTTATCTGGTTTTTGGTAATTTTGTCTCCGATTGTCTTTATCTGCTATATTATGCCCGGCTTGCGCTTTTTATGGGAAAAATGGTGGAAAAGCTTTATTAACTGGTGTATTTTCGCTCCGGCTTATGCTTTTTTCGTTTGGCTGGCTGTCAGGGTCAGCAAAACGGGTGCGATGGTTCAAATGGGCGCGGTTACGAGATCGATTGAGGTCGGGAGTCCTGGCGCGATAGACGGCTTCTTTTCCACCGGGCCGACTATTCTTAAGTTTCTCTTTATTATCGGCCTGCTTTTAGGCGGTTTGATTGCAGCCAAACAATTGGGAATTTACGGTGCAAGCATGGTAATGTCAGTCGGCAAAAAAATGGCTGGCAGCGCCAAAGACTGGGCAAAGGGCAAAATCACCAGAGCGCCAAAAGAAGGAGCAGCATGGGTTGGCGGAGGCGCTATCGAGGGAGTTGGCAGAGTACTCCAAGGAATCCGTGGATTTAAAGCCATAGGCGAAAGAATGGCAGCCAGAGGGCAAGCAATCAGAGAAAAACCATTAGAAGATCCTAAGCTGAAAAAACGAGCTGACGAAATAACAAAATATTCGAGTCCCAAAGAGCTCAGCCATCTAATAACGACTGCCAAAACCCCAGGAATGAGGCGGGCGCTTGGTAGAGCGGCCATTGAGCAAAATAAGTTTTCGAAATTGGACAATGAGGCAAAAAGAAGAGTGGCCGATAATTTCCAGGCCTTTGGAGGCGATGGCATTAAGATAGCCAAAGAATTAGAAGCGCGCAATCCGACCATGAGAATAGACCGCCGCGAAACAGATCCGACTAAACTGGCAGCTCAAGAAGGAGAACTAGACAAGAAAACCGAGGAAGGCACTAAAAAAGGATACCTCGGCCAATTTTCAGAAGAAACATTTGACGGAGTGGGGGGAGAAATGCTTACCGAGTCAATGCTTAGAACAGCGAAGAAATTTGGCATTAGCATTGATAAGATGGTTTCAGGTATGACGGTTGAAGCCCAGGAGGCGTGGAAAGCAAAAACAGAAGCAGGGTTCGGTATCAGTCCCGCCGACGCGGACCTAAGAGAATCGTATGCCCTAGTAACAAAGGACTATGAAAAAGCCTTTTGGGACAGAGGCCTCGGAGATGTTGATAAGGGTAAGCTAGGAGATTTTGTGAAATCAACATCGCCGGCAAATCTTAAGGGTATCGACAAAAAGAATGCTGAACTAATCAAAGAACACGTGGATGTCTCGATTGCATTTGAAGCGGGGAGTGGGTGGTCAAGGGAAATTAAAGAAATTATTGCGCCTGAGGTTGAAGCAAAAATAAATGCGATGGCCGCTGGCGCTGCACAGGATAAGGCCAAAAAAGACCTGAAGAAGCTTAAGTTGAATCCCGCCTGGGCTCCTTATTTCACATAAAATATAAAATATGGATGAAAAAAATATTCCAAAACATATCTGGGAATTAATGCATTCAATGAAAACCGCTGAAATCAACCTCTCAATCGAGGAGAAATACGGGCTTAGCCCAGAACAAACGCATCAATTGGCTATTTTGGAGAATAAAATTTTCTCCAAGGGGCTTACTTTAGCTGATTTTCCCGGCGCTGTGAAAACCCTACTGAATTTAAACGAGAATACGGCAAATTCAATCGCTTTTGATGTGTGCCAGGACTTATTTTTGTCTAACGAATCATACTTGATTGGCGTAAAACAATTAATGGTGCGATTAAACCCGGAGTCAATCAGTAAAACAGAAAATCCGAGTTCCAATATCGTGAATCTTAAAAATAAATAATTCCTATGCAATTCCAGGTTCCACAATTTACGGAAATCGAAGATAAGGTTATCGGTCCCTTTACCCTGAAACAGTTTTTCTACCTTCTGGCTGCCGGGATTATCATCTTTGCTCTCTATAAGCTATTCAATGTTTTTATTACGATTATCATCGGTGTGCCAATCGGGGCATTGGCCATTGCTATGGCATTTATAAAGGTAAACAATCAGCCGTTCCTCAAAGCGATAAAAAATGTAATCGGATTTTTGAGAAAACCGGATTTCTATGTTTGGAGAAAGCCGGTTGCCAGAAAGGCGAAAGAAGAAACGCCGCAAATAATTGAAAAAGTTCCAGCCGGCAAATCGAAGTTAATCAAAAAAGACACGCTTCAAGATATAAACTGGAAAATAGAAGTGGAAAAATAATATGGCCTTAAAAATGCCCAAAAACGCACCCGAGGTGCAAAAATTTGTTGAAATCAAAGAAATCAGGGACGGAGTGGCGATTTCAAAAGACAATAGCCTGAAGTCAATCTGTATTTGTTCTTCGATAAATTTCGACCTTTTAAGCATAGATGAACAGGAAGCGGTGACCTCCCGTTTCCAAGAATTCCTCAATTCTTTGGATTTTCCCCTACAGATAGTAATCGCTTCTCGACATTTCAATATTGAAAACTATCTTAACCAAATCAGGGAACTGGAGAAAAAACAAACCAACGAGCTATTGAGGATTAAAACCAGCGAATATATAAATTTTGTTCAAAGCTTTGTCGAGTTTGCCAACATTATGACCAAATCTTTTTATACTGTTGTTCCTTTTAGAATCGTAGAAACCCGCCAAGAAAGCTTTACCGGTGCGTTCAAAACCATATTAAGGTCCAAAAAAAAAGTAAAAGCAAAATTCGAAATGGAGAAATTCAAACAATACAAAACCCAACTGGACCAAAGAGTAAGCCTGGTAAATCAAGGCCTCCAAGGATTAGGGATAAAAGCGGTTCCCTTGAACGATGAACAATTAACAGAGTTGTATTACGAATTCTACAATATCGAAAAATAGTTATGGCTTTTTTATCCAATCTATTTAAAAAAAAACGAATAATTTCCAAAGACGAGATAATCGGTGTCGAGGAAGCGCCGGAGGAAATGTTGTTGGCAGATGCCGTAGCGCCTTCGGCTATCCAAATTACCTCGAATTATGCTCAAATTGGCGACAAATATGCACGAACATTTTTTGTCATCACCTATCCCCGTTTTCTCAGCGTAAACTGGATGTCGCCGATTATAAATTTAGACAGAATTTTCAATGTTTCGATGTTTATCCATCCGGCCGACACGGGGATAATTCTTAAAAACTTAAGAAAAAAACTAACCCAAATAGAATCACAAATAGCCACGGAGCAAGAACAGGGAAAGGTCAGAAATCCAATTCTGGAAACCGCCAGAAACGACATCGAAACATTAAGAGACAAGCTTATTCAGGGTACGGAAAGATTCTTTAAATATTCTCTCTATATAACGGTTTTTGAAGATTCTTTGGATAAATTAAACGAAGCCGAAGAGCAAATCAATTCACTTTTCTCGGCAAAAATGATTTATATCAAACCGGCTCTTTTTCAACAGGACTTAGGAGTAAATTCCACCCTGCCCCTGGGAAATAATTATCTTTTCGTCACCAATTCGATGAACACCGAACCGCTCTCCACGATTTTTCCCTTTACTTCTTCAAATTTATCTTCAAATAAAGGAATCCTTTACGGAATCAACCGCCATAACAACAGTTTGATTATTTTTGATCGCTTTTCCATGGAAAATGGGAATATGGTAATTTTCGGCAAGTCCGGCAGCGGTAAATCCTATGCGGTCAAAGTGGAAATTTTGCGTTCTTTGATGTTCGGAGCCGATGTAATTGTCATCGACCCGGAAAACGAATACGAGTATTTGGCCGAAACAACCGACGGAGCATTCTTTAAAATTTCCCTGAATTCGAAAAACCACATCAATCCTTTTGACGTCTCTCCTCCCGGACCGGACGAAACTTCGGAGGAAATAATCCGTTCAAAAATCATGGATTTGGTCGGATTGCTGCGCATCGCTTTGGGCGAATTGACGCCGGAGGAAAACTCGATTTTAGACCGCGCCCTGACCGAAACTTATGCCGCAAAAGATATTACTCCTCAGTCGGATTTAAAAAACGTCAGTCCGCCCTTGCTTGAAGATTTGCGAATCGTCGTGGAAAACATGGAAGGCGGAAAAAGAATTGCCGAAAGATTGGAACGCTATACAACCGGAAGCTTCGGCGGATTCCTCAACCAGCCGACTAACCTCGATATCAATAAA
>CAYGVF010000023.1:0-7714 GCA_964353285.1 uncultured Candidatus Saccharibacteria bacterium
TTTTCTTGATTACTTTCAGAATTCTCGGACTTCCCGATTCTATGCCGTAACTTATTCTAATGCAGCCGGCTTTTCTCATTAATTTAAGAAGATTCTCGTTGACTGTATTTGCTCGTGCTCGGGCATACCAAACTATGTCTAGCTTTCTTCTTAGTATGTCTTCGCAAATCGCCCTAACATGGTCATGAACTATGGTTAGGGTATCGTCCCAAAAATCAAATCCGCGATAGCCGTATTCTTTGTTTAAAAATTCGACCTCGTCAACAAAATTTTTGGTGCTCCTCAATCTTAAAACCGTTCGCGAATTGGCACAGTAAACACATACATTCGGACATCCTCGACCGCTTAAAACACCAACTGCCCGAATATCTGTTCCGTCTATCGGTTTGGTATATTCCTTCAAATCAAATAAATGCCAGGCCGGCATCGGCAATTCGTCGAGATTCATAATCAAGTCGGTTAAAGGTCTTTCTATAATCCCTCCATTTTGAATTCTATAGGCCAATCCTGATACCCGAGAAATATCACCCTTATTTTCCAAAGTATCAAGAAACTGGACAACCGCTTTTTCCCCTTCTCCCCTTATAATGTAATCAATTTCCGGAATAAGCTCCAGGGCGTTTTTGGCAGTCAAGGAAAAATGCGGTCCACCCATTAAAACAATAATGTTCTTATCTCTTTTTTTTATTTCTTTTGCCAGAGCAATAGCTTTAAACCTATTGTCCGTAATTGCGTGAATTCCCACCACGTCTGGTTTTCCCCCGATAATTTTTTCTGCTGCTTCCGAAGCATTAAGACCATAGGTATGAGCATCGAAAATTTTAACCTGATGATGACTGAATTTCTCCACATAGGCAGCGATATAACCAATGCCCAAAAACGGCAAACCCTTTCTTTCTAGGTCGCCTTCGGCCCGGGGAGAAGTTGTCAAGATAATTTTCATACAAATAAATCTAAAAATTTATCGAGCACCCTGTCTAATGAATATTCTTTTACTTTTTCCAGTTCTTCTCTTTTAAATTGTTCGTAAATAGTTTCATCAGATAGAAGTGTTTCTATTTTATGGACAAACATTTCCGTATCTCCTGCTTTGACCAAAAATCTTTGGGCGATTTCCGGAGACATTTCTTTGACCGCGCCGACATCAGAGGCAACATAGGGTATACCCATGGCCATGGACTCCAATAACGACAGCGGAAAACCCTCTTCCATAGAAGGCAGAATGAATAAATCGGCTTTCTTATAATATTCAACAATATTCTTATTAGGAACAAAACCGATAAATTGAATACGCTTTTCTAATTTATTGTCTTTAATCTCTCGTAGAAGATTATCCCTGTAAGGACCATCTCCAACAACTAAAAGTTTAAAATCCGGAATTGAAGGTTTAAAATCAGATAACAAATGTTTCATAATCGGCACAATCGTATCAGCGCCTTTTCTCTTTGATAACCAATGAATGAAAAGAAGCGTTTTTCCTTTTCTATCTCTTTTTTCTTGCGGCTGAAATCTTTCCAAGTTTATTCTGTTCGGCATCAGGATTATTTTTTCTGGCTTTAAGTTATAATGCTTAGCATATCCTTCTTTCATTATCTCTCCTCCGGTTACTAAATAGTGAGAAAGTTTCAGACTTAACTTAATGCCCAGCTTAGAAAATGCTTTTGGCCTAAAAAGCCAATTCATTGCACAATTCCAATAATATGATTTACCGCCAAATAATCTGGAAATGATTCCGGCATTAATCGCGCCAATATAGCAATAATGAGTATAAAAGTTTTTATATCCCCTGCTCCTGGCTTTCAATAATATCAGAAAACTCTCTAAAAATCTTAAAGGTAAAAATTTAAATTTTTGAATGTAAAAACCGCTTCCCAATTTTATTTCTTTGCTTTTCGACTTTTCTGCAATTATAAATATATCCATCTTTTCAGACAGTTTCTCTAAAAATTCATATAAATGATAAAAGTGAGAAATATTGTTTTCGTCGTAATCAGGCAGAATGTAGCAAATTTTGATAGGTTTTCGCATAATTTTCGATTGCTTTTTTTCTCTCGAACTGCTGAACCGTATGATAGCCGTTTTCGGCAATTTTTTTATATAGTTGTTCATTTTTCAGTAATAACGAAATTTTATCGGCGATATCGTTAACATTCCAATCAATAAATAATCCGTTGTCGTTCTCACTGATTATATCCAACATAATTCCTACCCTGCTTGTAATAACCGGCACCTTGCAAGCCATCGCTTCCAGAGTTACTCTCGGTCCGCCTTCATTGAAAGAAGGCATCACAAGAATCCTTGACTGATTGTAAGTCCTAGCCAAATCCTCGATGCTCGGCAACCAACCAGCAAGTTCGATATTGGATTGCAAATTGTTGTCTTTAATATATTTTTCGATCTCCGGTTTTAACGGGCCATCACCGATTATGATAAGTTTGATATTTGGATTTTGCCTGCCTGCCGATAGGCAGGGATTTTTAATGTTTTCTATTGCTTTAAGCAATAACATTATTCCTTTGTTTCTGACCAATCTGCCCGAAAAAACTATGTCATATTTTCTGGGTAGGTTTTGCGGTTTAAATGTCTGTAAATCAATATAAAATGCCGGGGCGTATTTTATCTTTCTCTCTTCGATGCCGAATTTCTTTAAAAATCCCGGAACCTGTTTTTGATTAATCACCCTTATTGCTTTAGCCTTTTGGGCGCTGAATCTGAGAAAAATTCGGTTTAAAATTTTATAAAACCACTCCTTAAAATCACCTGCTTTTGGGTAGCCGACAATATGCATAACCTCCAAAACATAAGGAGTTTTTATTTTGTTGAAAAGCCACCTGCCCCCGATATCGTTATAAAAGGGCGGATAACTGTGAACTCCAAAAATATCAAATTTTTGCTCTTGATGAAGCTCTGTGCCTCTTTTTAAAATAAACCAGGGATGAAAAATTCTCGATTTATTTGAGCTATGAATAAAAACATTTCCGAAAACATTGAAAATCCGCTGATTGGTTTTTGGACAAATAATATCTATACGTTCCCAGTATTTCGAAAATTCTTCCAACAGATAATAAAAAGGTCCCTTTTTCCCCTGCGCCAAAGCAGTATCTCCTGAAATAAATAATAATTTCATATTATTTAAACTTCTTAACTAAAGTATGAATTTTTCTTAACAATTTGCCAATAGTTCCTTTTTCCTCTATGGCTAATCCGGCCAGATACTCGATAATCGGAATATCGAATGAAAAACCAAAAAATCTGTTTCTGATCCTGAATTCCGACCACCTATTCAATAAACCAATTTTATAACTGAAAAACTTGAAATACTCCCGAATGCGCCAAACTTTTTTATTGTCCACCCACGGAGAAGAAAAATCTTTTCTGAACCTGTCGATATTCCCCCAATCCTCTGTTCTGGCCGGCGGCTTAAATCCTTGTTCAATCGCAAAGTCATACATTGCTGAACCCGGATACGGTAGATATGCACCCATTGTAAATCCCGCTCTGGGATGAGTTTTATGGACCCAATACATCAATTCCAGGGTTTTATTGAACTCTTCCTTTGTCTCGGTGGGAAGACCGACTATTGTCGAATAGGTGGCATATAAATCGTATTTTGCCAAGACATTAACTCCTTCCTTGATTTTATCGACCGCGTAACCCTTATTGATTAATTTAAGCATTCTGTCACTACCCGATTCTATGCCGATTAAAAATTCGCTAACTTTCAATTCTTTTAATCTCTTTGCTAATCCGTCGGTTATCATATCGATTCTTATTTCCGTATGCGCCGGGATATCGATTTTCTCCAATATTTCTAATGCCCGGTTTCTATCAATGAAAAAATTATCGTCGTAAAATTTAATCGCATCCACGCCATAATTCTTTTTCAAAAAATTAATATCTTCAACAACCGAATTAATTGACCAGGTTCGCCATTTTCCACGATTAAAAGCACGGTTATAACAAAAATTACAATTAAAGGTGCACCCTCGACTGGTTTTATAAGCAATCGCCTTTTTAGCTTCTTTAAGCTTAAAAAGATATTTATTCAAATCCAAAAGACCAAAATCAAGCCGATAATCGTCCAAATTTTTTATAAATTCTCTCGGCTGATTGATTATAACCTTTCCTTTGTTTTTATGACCCAGACCGTCTATCTGATTGAAATTATTACTACCCTTTAATTGTTTCGTAAATTCCACTATCGTTATTTCTCCTTCGCCGATTACCGTATAATCGATATAATCTTCCGCAAGACATTGTTCCGGTAAAAGCGAGGGATGGATTCCGCCCCAGACAATCGGCAAATCTTTTCTTTTATGCCTAACTTTCTGGCATAATTCTGCACTGTGCCGAGTTTGAATTCCGGTCATCACCGAAACACCCAAAAAATCGGGCTTTAAACCGATTATTTCATCTACGGTTTTCTCGATTTCCTTCTCGGTGATATTAATCAATTTTACATCAAAACCCGCCTTTTTTAAAGCACTCCCAACGGACAAAATCCCCAGAGGCAAAGTAACCTCGGAATGATCTTTTGAATAATTGATTTGCAGTAAAGCAATCATGATTTTAATATTTTGATTGTCTCGTTGAGCATTCTTTCGAGACCAAACTCTAAAACTGTTTTTTCTCCATTTTCGCTAAATTTTTTTTGTAAATCATCGCTCTTCCAGATCTTTAAAATGGCTTCTTTCAGCTGGATTTTATTATTGTATTCAACCAGTAATCCGTTATAACCGTCTTTTACTATTTCCGGATTGCCACAAACATTGGTCGTAATAACCGGCAGACCAACTGCCATTGCCTCCAAAAGAAGATGGGAAAATCCCTCATAACCCGTGTTTAAAACAAAAATCTTACTTGCTTTAAAATATTCCAATAATTCGCGATGCGGCAATCTGTCTATCAATCGAACTTTGTTCTCCAGTTTTAAATCTTTAATTTTAAATTTTAAATTATCACGCTCCGGACCATAACCAACGATAATTAATCTGAAATTGGAACTTTCCCTCAGCAAATCCGGCATAATTTCAATCAGGGCAGCCATCCCCTTCCAGGGCTCCAATCTCCCGCCGGAAACAATAATATCTCCGCCAATTTTTAAATCTCCTTTGATATTTTCTACTCCGGATGCGGAATTATAAACAACAAAAATTTTATTTGGATTAATCCCCCATTCCGAAACTATTTTCTTCAAAAATTCACTGGGGACAATAACTTTATCCGCTTTTTTAACTACCAATTTCTGAATTTTCCTTCTTAATTCCGTTAAAAAATCGTATTTTTTATTTTGAAAAGACTCTATAAGGTCAATCCCTTTATTTTGATTTTGATATTGTTCCCAGGCATAATCACCGACAATTTTAATCACAAATTTTTTCTTCAGGATTTTAGACGCCCACATTGCCGGAAAACCGGCTGCCAAAGGTCCTTGAGCGTAAATAACATCGGTATCTTCGGCTAATTTAAGTAAATTCCAAAAATAAATCCAATAACGGAGTAAAACATTGTGTTTTCTTGAAACTCTTTTTATTTTGAATTTCTCCTGCTGGTCAATAAATTCGTCTTTTTTATCGCTGTAGCAAATTACGCTTATATCTATCCCCTGTTTAACAAATTCTCCCGCAATCAGTTGCGAGTAAGTTGCCGGACCCCCGATATCCGGCGGATATATTCCCGAAGCAATGGCTATTTTTACCCTGTTAGACATTTTATTTATTATTCCCTGTTAGAAATTATTATTTGTCTAACAGGGTGAATGGATTTAAAATTTGCTTATAAACCCCTCTTAGATTCTCGCTGATCCCATCCCAATTATATTTTTCTAAAACCATTTGTCTGCCGTTTTTGATAAGTTTTTCTCTTAATAGTTTGTTTTGAATAAGGATTTTGATTTTTTCAGCTATGTCTTTTGGATTTCCCGGCTCACAAAACAAACCATTTTCGTTGTTTTTGAGAAAGTCGGGAATTCCGCCAACCGGCGTAGCGATAACCGCCAATCCGGCCGCCATTGCTTCCAAAAAAACTATACCAAATCCTTCGGCTAAAGAAGGACGCACAAAAATATCCCCACAAGCAACGTATCTCGGCAAATCGGCATGAAGAATATCGCCAACAAGAAACACCTTGTCTTTGAGATCGGATTCTTCCACTATTTTTTCCAATTTTTCCCTATCCGAGCCATCGCCACAAATCATGATTTTGAAATCTAAATCCTTTAAATACCTGGCTGCCTCAATCAAATCGTGTGTGCCGTTTTTATGTTCCAAACGAGAAACGCAGATAATCAAATTCTCCGTGTCAAAACCCAGTTCTTTTCTGGTGATTTTTCTGTTCGGATCGGGTTTAAATTTATTCTGGCTCACGCCATTGGCAATGGTCGTTGTTCTTTTTGCCCCACGTTTTTTGAGGTGATTTTCGAGATAAAAACTAACCGCGTGGCAGAAATCGGCATTTTTAAAAATTATTTTTTCTATTTTTTGATAAATTACCTTAATAATGTTGATATTCAAACGTGGATGATATACACTAAAATCAGCTGACTGAATGGTTAAAAGATAAGGCGTCTTGGTTATTTTTTTTAAAATATACCCTAAAATTCCACTTAAAAAACCCTGCGCATGAATTAAATCAATTTTTTCTTTTTTTATCAATTTAATTGATTCAAAAAGAATCCAAATCATGGCCCCAGCAATAAACCATGGCTTACTGTATGAAAGGTTCTTAAGGGTCCAGACCGATGTCCTGAATATTTTTAAATTACCCCTTATTTCTTGGTTTGGCGTATTTACAACCTTGCTTGTGACAACCCAAACGTCATCGGTTTTGGCTATCCCCTCGGCAATATTTTGGGAAAAAACCTCAAATCCCCCGATTACCGGCGGGTAGTGTAAAATCGGCATTAAAATTTTCATATGTTTGTCCATCCGCAAATAAAATTGAATATTGAAAATTTAAAGCTTTTTTCGAAAAGCTTTTCCGAGGTCGATTTAAAAGGAAAATTAGCCAAAATTTTTCCCAATTCCTATATCGTTTTTACTGATTCCGGACGCTCGGCTTTTCAAGTCGCGATTGAAGAATTGGGTCTGGGAAATTCGGAAATACTGGTTCCGGCCTATCTTTGCAATATTTT
The DNA here is from genome assembly GCA_964353285.1 of uncultured Candidatus Saccharibacteria bacterium. GTDB lineage: Bacteria > Patescibacteriota > Minisyncoccia > RBG-13-40-8-A > RBG-13-40-8-A > RBG-13-40-8-A. The sequence continues at coordinate 7,133 of CAYGVF010000023.1, forward strand.
TCTGCCTATATTCGAACACTATCATATCAAGCCGATTTATCTGGACATAGATTTAAAAACTTTTCTTGCCAACGTTTCCGAAATAGAAAAGAGAATAACCCCTCAAACCAAATGTATTTTAATCTGCCATACCTATGGACTGCCGGTTGAAATGGGTAAAATCTTGGAAGTCGCCAAGAAATACAATCTGAAAATCATCGAGGACTGCGCCCATGTCCCTCCGCCAACGTCTCCGGAAAAATTCGGGGATTGTGCGTTTTTCAGCTTTACCAAGCTTTTCCCGACAATTGATGGTGGAATGCTCGTTTCCAAAAACCCGACAGGATTTAAACTTGAAAACTATAAATTTAAATTATCTAATTTAATCAAGTTTGCCAGATTGTTTCCGTCTCTGGCAAATCTTTCGGAAATATTTAGAAAAGAAGAAAAAACTTTAGCCATTAATGAATTTACACTGCCGCGAAAGGCCTCAAAAATTTCTTTAAAAATTTTTGATTCTTATTTGGAAAATACCGAGAAACTAATCGAAAAAAGAATTAAATTGGCTGAATATTTTCAGAAAAAATTAATAGAAATCGGTTT
>CAYGVF010000024.1:0-8744 GCA_964353285.1 uncultured Candidatus Saccharibacteria bacterium
CGGGCGATGATTTAACCACTTTCTCGTTATAGGAAGCCAAATCTTTCGCTCCTACGCCGGCTAATTTCTTATATCTTTCCTCCATCTCTTTGATTGCCCATTTAAAAGCATTAAGCACTTTATTCAGTTCCACGATTACCGGCGTAAGCAAATGAGGAATGCCATTGTAAAACGGCAACTCCACTCGTTTGGGGTCAATCAAAATGAATTTCATTTCCCACGGAGACTTTTGATAAAGCAGACTGAGGACTAAACTATGAATACAAATACTTTTACCGCTGCCGGTTGCTCCGGCAATCAATAAGTGGGGCATTTTAACCAAATTAGCCCAAACAGGATTTCCAGCCACATCTCTTCCCAAAATAATATTTAAATTATGGCCATCTTTTTTATAGTCATAACTAGCCAACAGATCGCGCAAACGCACCAGGGTTTTGGTTTTATTGGGAATTTCGAGACCCACCAAAGAGCGACCGGGAATCGGCGCCTCGATTCTAATCGGATGTGCGGCCAAAGCCAGAGATATATCCCGATGCAAAGCAGTAATTTTGGCCAGTTTTACTCCGCCAGCCGGCCTGAGAGTGTATTGAGTAACCGTAGGACCGACATTAACCTCGCCCATCTCGACCGGAATGCCGAAATTCTCCAGGGTTTTCTGGACAATAGCCATATTTGTCTTGATGTCCCCGCTTGAAGGATAGCCTTTGTCCGACTCCAATAATTCAAGGGGTGGAAACGTATACTCTTTTATGCCGATGGCTGTGGTTGGAAGCAATTCTTCTTCCTCGCCCACCTGCTTGCCTTTGGGACTTGCAACGGGTTCTCCTTCCTCGCCCAATTCTTTGCTTTTAAAGCTAGGTTTTCCCAAAATTCCTCTCATAAAACGGGCTACTCTTTTTTCCGGACCGGGCAGGCCCTTGATTTCCTGGGATAATTTTTCTGTGGCCATCTCCCCTTCCTCTTCTTTACGCACTTTTCTTAAAGGAATATTAAAGGCAATCAAAACCGAGATCAGAACCGCGGCGACAAACACAACCAAACTTACCCAGAAACCAAAAATTTTTAAAAATGGCCAGGAAATCAGATAACCCAGCCAGCCGGCTTTCTTGTCTCCGTTCGGAAAAACGATATTGACCAAACCGAGAGAACTGAAAATAAAAATCAATATCCCAAAAAGAGTGGAAAAATAAACATTTCTGTGAATATCTTTCAAGATAATAACTCCCGCCGCTAAAAACATTAAGGGTAAAATCCATAAACAATTTCCAAAAACAAATTTTGAGCCCCCCAAAAGATATCCTCCCAAGCCCCCTCCAATTCCCTGAAAACTAAGAATAAAAATAATTGCCAAAGTAAAAAATATAATCGCAACCACGCCCCTTTTGGTTTCCGGATGAATGTCCAGTTTTGGCTTCTTCTCCTTCGCTTTTTTTTCTTTCAATAGCCTCAGTTTTCTCTTCAGTTTTCTTATTTTTTTCTTGTCTTTTTTGGCCATAACTAAATTATATCACAAAAACAAATTTAAAAGAAAAAGCGGGTCGCAGCCGCGACCCGCTTTCTTGAATTATAAAAAACGATTAATTCCCGTTTCTTTTCTGCCCCCTTTCGTCTACTGGTCTGTTCCTAAATCCCGTTCCAGCGGGAATCAATTTGCCGATAATTACGTTCTCTTTCAGCCCTCGTAAAGAATCGATTCTCCCCTGTGTCGAGGCCTTGATTAAAACTCTAACCGTCTCTTGAAACGAAGCCGCGGAAAGAAAGCTTTCCGTGCTTAAAGCAACTTTGGTAATACCCAAAATAAGGGGCTGAACCGTGGCTTGTTTCTTGCCAGCTTTTTTAACCTTATCGTTTTCTTCCAAATATATGTCTTTTTCAACAACCGCCCCAGCCAAAAGAGAAGTGTCTCCCGGATCCTTGATTCTTACCCGAGAAAACATCTGACGAATAATAACCTCGATATGTTTGTCGTTTAAACCACCTCCTTGGGTGCTGTAAATCTTCTGCACTTCCTTGAGAATGTATCTCTGCACGGCTTCCTGGCCTGCCAGTTTAAACATTTCTTTTAAATCAACCGGACCTTCATAGAGTTGCTGACCACGTTCGACCGCGTCTTCTTTCTGAACCCAAATGCCGGTCTGCGAAGGAACTATATAATCTTTTTCCGCCTTTCTTTTTCTCCTTTTTTTACTTTTGTCTTCAATCCACCCCTGAATTTTAATTATTTTTTGATTACCGCTTTCTTTAATACTGATCACCCTTCCCGTAAGTTCGGAAATGGCTGCTTTTCCTCGAGGAATTCTTGCCTCAAAAATTTCCTCTACTCGCGGCAAACCCTGAGTAATGTCAGCACCACCGGCAACACCGCCTGTATGAAAAGTTCGAAGGGTCAACTGGGTGCCTGGTTCTCCGATTGCTTGAGCAGCCACAATCCCTACCGCTTCGCCCAACTCGATCAATTTATTCCTTCCCAAATCATAACCATAGCACATTTTACAAACTCCGAATCTGGCCTTACAACTAATTGGCGATCTAGCTGATAATTTTTCGAGCCTGCTTGTCTCGATTTGATCGGCTTTATTCTTATCGATTAACTCGTTCTTTTTCACGATAACTTTTTTTGTCTTAGGATCAACAATCTCTTCCAGACTAACCCGTCCAACGATTCTTTCGCTGAATGCAATGCCCAGATCTTCCATATCGTGCCTATAAATTATAGTTCCCTCTTTGTCCTTACAATCATCGTCTCGAATTACCATATCTTGAGAAACATCTACTAAACGTCTGGTTAAATAACCCGCACTGGCGGTTTTCAGGGCCGTATCGGCCAAACCTTTTCGACCACCGTGAGTAGAAATAAAATATTCCAAAACATTAAATCCTTCTTTGAAACTGCTGATTACGGGCAATTCGATAACCTCAAAAGCGGGATTAACAACCAGCCCTTTCATTCCCACCAACTGAGCGGCTGTTACCCAGGAACCTCGGGCTCCGGATGAAAAAATCATATTAACCGGACCATAAGGGTCAAGCGTTTTGGGAACCAAATCGGATATTTTATTTTTAACCCGCCCCCAAACCTCAATTGACCTGGCCTTTCTCTCCACTTTGGTCAAAAGCCCTTCCCGATATTGCCTTCTAATCTCGTCTACCTCTTTTTGGGCTTCGGTGACTATTTTTTCTTTTTCAACCGGCGTGTTAAGATCATCCATTCCCCAACTTATACCTGATTTTGTCGCATATTGAAAACCCAATGTTTTTATTTTGTCTAAAAAATCCTGTGCTCTTTCAGGACCGGCGTTTCTAATTATTTCCTCGGTTAAAAGTCTTAATTGTTTGCTGTTTAATTCTTTATTAACAAAATCAACTCCTTCGGGGAGAACCGAATTTAAAATTGCTCTTCCAACCGAAGTCTCAACCAGTAAATTATTAATATTGATTTTTACTTTTGCCTGTAAATCAATTATTCTCGACTGATAAGCCAAAATCGCCTCTTCGGTGTTAGAGAATATTTTCCCCTCACCTTTTAAGCCGTCCAAAACTCTTGTTAAGAAATAACAACCCAAAACAATATCCTGGGTGGGAACAATGATTGCCTCGCCTGTTGCCGGTTTGAAAAGATTAACCGAAGAGAGCATAATCTCCCGACTCTCTTTTTGAGCGTTCTCTGATAACGGTAAATGAACCGCCATCTGGTCGCCATCGAAGTCAGCATTAAATGCCTTACAAACCATGGGGTGGATTTGGATAGCCAGACCCTCAATTAAAATTGGTTTAAATGCTTGAACTCCCAATCGGTGAAGGGTTGGCGCTCGATTTAAAAGAACGTAGTATTTATCGGTAATTTCTTCCAAAATTGCCCAAACCTCATCAACCCCCTCTTCAATCAATCTTCTTGCGCCACGAATATTATAAACCAATTCTCTTTCGATTAATTTATTAATCACAAAAGGCTTAAACAGCTCCAAAGCCATTGTTTTGGGAATTCCGCACTGATTAAGTTTTAATTCCGGACCGACAACAATTACCGAACGGCCAGAATAATCAACTCTTTTACCCAATAAATTCTGACGGAATCGGCCTTGCTTCCCCCTCAAATCATCGGCCAAACATTTCAACTGCCTTTTCTGACCGGTTGAAGCCATCACTGCTTTCTGGCCACGACGCGCAGAATTATCAATTAAAGCATCGATTGCTTCCTGAAGCATTCTTTTTTCGTTTCTACAAATCACCTCCGGCGCATTCAATTCCAATAATCTCTTGAGGCGATTATTTCGATTAATTACCCGGCGATACAAATCATTAACATCGGAGGTGGCATATCTTCCTCCATCAAGTTGAACCATCGGCCTTAAATCCGGAGGCTTTACCGGTAAAATTGTCAAGCACATCCACTCCGGTCTAATTCCGGCTCTCTTTAAACCCTTGATTAATCTTAAACGAGCTAAAACTTTCTTCCTCTGGCCAGGTGGCGTCTTAACCAATTCTTCTTCCAAATTAGTTATCAATTTATCTAAATTGATATCCTTTAGAATTTCTCTTATCGCTTCGGCTCCGATGCCGGCAGAAAATACTTCGCTGAATTTTTGGGAAAGTTTCTGGAAGTTGGGCTCGGAGATTACTTCCAATCTTTTTATCTTACTTAATTCATCCCTGGCCTGATCACGGGCTGTTTTCAGTTCTTTCTTGGCTTCTCTTCCTTTTAATAATTTAAGTTTTGTTTCGTATTCTTTTTCGATTTCCTTATAAGTTTTTTGCCGAGCCGCATCGTCAACTTTAGTAATGATATAAGCGGCGAAATAAACCACTTTCTCCAATTTCTGAACCGAAATATTCAGTATCAGGCCGATACTTGAAGGCACGCCCCTCAAAAACCAAATATGAGAAACCGGTACAGCCAGTTTAATGTGCCCCATTCTTTCACGTCTCACGATAGAACGCGTAACCTCAACTCCGCATCGATCGCAAACAATGCCCTTATAACGAATTCGACGATATTTACCACAATAACACTCCCAGTCTTTTTCTGGACCAAAAATAGCCTCGGAAAACAAACCATCTTTTTCTGCCCGCTGGGTTCGATAATTTATTGTCTCTGGTTTAGTAACTTCGCCATGAGACCATTCCAATATCTCTTCCGGCCCAGCAATCTTGATCTGAAGACCGTCGAAATCTTCTGGTTTTTTTAGTTCGTCAAATATCATATTTTAGTTTTCTTTTCTTTGTCTTTTTTCGTAGATTCCACTGGTCTTTTTTCCTCTCCTTTGTTCTCGACCCTTGCTCCGTATTTAATCGGAATCACCGAAAAACCCAAAGATTTTAACTCGCTCACCAAAACGTTAAACGAAGAAGGAACATTCGGATTGTGGATTGGCCTTCCTTTAATAATCGAATCATAGGCATTTGCCCTGCCAACCACGTCATCGGATTTTATGGTCAACATTTCCTGTAAGGTGTATGCCGCGCCATAACCCTCCAGGGCCCAAACCTCCATTTCTCCGAATCTCTGACCGCCGAATTGTGCCTTTCCCCCCAATGGTTGTTGTGTAATTAAAGAATAAGGACCGATGGAACGCATATGAATCTTGTCTTCGACCAGATGATTCAATTTCATCATATAAATATAGCCAACCGTGACCGGCTGCATAAATTTTTCGCCGGTTCTTCCGTCGCAAAGCATAACCTTACCTGTTTCCGGTAATCCGGCTTTCTTGAGTTCCTCTTTGATTTCTTCTTCGGTTGCTCCGGAAAAAGGCGGTGTATAGGCCCTGTAGCCCAATTTGTGAGCAGCCCAACCTAAATGTGTTTCCAAAATTTGGCCAATATTCATACGTGAGGCAACGCCCAAAGGATTCAAAATTATCTCAACTGGGGTCCCGTCCTCCAAATGCGGCATATCTTCTTCGGGAAGAACTTTAGAAATTACTCCCTTGTTTCCGTGTCGACCTGCCAACTTATCTCCAACCGAAACCTTTCTGAATTGAGCAACCTCTACCTGGATTGCCTTGATTACTCCGGCGGTAAGTTTATCTCCTTTTTCTCGGGAAAAGATTTTTATTCCAACCACCCGACCGCGCTTACCATGAGGCAATCTTAAAGAAGTGTCTTTAATGTCTCTTGCCTTGTCGCCAAAAATAGCTCTCAATAATCTCTCTTCCGCGGTTAAATCGCTCTCTCCTTTGGGAGAAATTTTTCCGACCAGGATATCTTCCTGACCAACTTCGGCACCGATTCTGATAATTCCTTCCTCGTCCAAATCCTTTAATCTGTTTTCACCGACATTGGGAATATCGGCCGTGGTTGTTTCCGGTCCTAATTTAGTATCTCTTACCTCGCAGGGAAACTCCTCGATATGAATAGAAGAAAACGCGTCGTCTTTTACCAATTTTTCGGAAAGAATAATGGCATCCTCAAAATTGGCTCCTGACCATGACATAAATGCCACCAAAACGTTTCTGCCCAAGGCCAGTTCACCGTCATCGGTTGACGTACTGTCGGCTAAAACATCGCCTTTTTTCACGTGCTGCCCTCTCTCGATTGTCGGCCTTTGGGTTATGCAGGTATAATCGTTTGAGCGAAGAAAATTATGAAACTGATAATACTTTGCTTTGCCGTGAGAAAAAATTACAACATGAGAAGCATCAACTTCTTTTACGACTCCGTCTTCCTCGGCTACCAAAACCTGGCCGGAATCTTTGGCTGCTTTATTCTCGATGCCCGTTCCCACTAAAGGAGCCTGGGGATTAACCAACGGCACGGCTTGCCGCTGCATATTCGAGCCCATTAACGCACGATTGGAATCGTCATGCTCAACAAAAGGAATCAAGGCCGTGGCAATACTGATACATTGATAAGGAGAAACATCGATAAAATCAATTCTTTCTCGATCAATGATGCCGGGTTCTCCGCGAAGTCTGGCTTCGACTCTTTTATCTTTAATCCTTTTATTGTCGTCTAAAGAAATTCCGGCATGGGCAATATTGTATTTTTCTTCTTCGAAAGCATCAAGATAAACGACTTCATTGGTTACCAAACTGTGCTTAACTTTGCGATAAGGCGTTTCAATAAATCCATAAGGATTAATTCGGGCATAAGAAGCCAGATGCCCAACCAAACCAATGTTCGGACCTTCCGGAGTTTCTATGGGACAAATTCTGCCGTAGTGGCTGGGATGGACGTCTCGAACCTCGAAACCCGCTCTTTCTTTTGTTAGTCCGCCCGGACCCATTGCCGATAAACGTCTCTTGTGCTCCAACTCTGACAAGGGATTAATCTGGTTCATAAATTGGGATAATTGCGAAGAAGTGAAGAATTCCTTGACCGATGCCATCAAAGGCCTTGAATTCATGAGCTGGGCCGGTAAAAGGTTGTAAATATCCAGGGTGCTCATTCTGTCCCTGATTATTCTTTCCACTCTGCTTAAACCGACTCTTATCTTATTCTCCAAAAGTTCGCCCAAAGCCCTAACTCTTCTGTTTCCCAGATGGTCAATGTCATCGCCCGGAGTTTCGGGGTCATTATTCAGTTTAATGATTTCTTTAAGGATTAAAACCAAATCTTCTTTTCTGAGTATTCTGTATTCTTTGGTCAAAGCTGTTTTAATGCCTATTCTTTGATTGAGCTTGTATCTTCCAACTTCGGATAAATCGTATCTTTCAAAATTATTGAACATATTTTCGATTAATTGCTTGGCATTATCGACTACCGCCAAATCTCCGGGTCTTATTCTTTTGTAAATCTCGATCCATGCGTCGTCTTGAGTTTTTGAAGGGTCTCTTTCAAGAGTTTCTTTAATAAACTGAATCTCTCCTTTGTCGACATCCTTAAATTCTTTAAGAATATCCTCATCTTTATCCAGGCCGAAAATTCTCAACAAGGAAGTGACGGTGATTTTTCTTTTCCTGTCGATTCTTACCACAATACAACCGTTGTACTCGGTTTCAAATTCCAACCAGGCACCTCGATTGGGAATAATTTTGGCACCATGAAACTTCACACCCTTAATATAGTTGGTGGTAAAAAATACTCCCGCTGAACGAATCAGCTGGGAGATAACTACTCTTTCCACGCCGTTTAAAATAAAAGTTCCCCTTGGAGTAATTAGGGGCAAATCAGTTAAAAATACCTCCTGCTCTTTTGTCTGGTTGATTTTTTTATTAACCAGTTTCAGTTTAACCCTTAAGGGCGCCTCGTAAGAAAGACCGTTTTTCTTGGCTTTTAATTCGTCGCATTTCGGCTCATCGAGATAATAATCGCCGAAATACAAAGCCAAATCCTTTCCGCCGTAATCGCGAATTGGCGAAATCTCATCAAACAACTCACGCAGGCCTTTCTTCAAAAACTGATTGTAACTGCTTAATTGAATTTCAACAAGATTGGGAAGGGGTAATAGGTGCTTGGGATAATTTTTAAAATATTTAATCCTCGACATTGGTTTCAGGCTAAAATTATTTAGAGATAAAAATACAGATACCCAAAATACGGGCTTGTTACAGCTTTTCTATTCAGTTTATCTAAATGTGTTAGTCAAATAAATGACTTTAGAGATCAAGGCTAAGGGCTTTTATAATTGATTTTACTATCCTCTGTGAGGTTAGCCCTGCCCCATTTAAAATCTCTAACTTAATCTCGTTTAAGGTATCTAATTCTATTTTATTCCTTTTTAAAAGCTTGTCAAGCGTCTGCAGTAAATTATCCGTATTGTCCGTAATACTTTTAGAAATCTTGTTCTTATCTTTTAAAACAAC
>CAYGVF010000025.1:0-6456 GCA_964353285.1 uncultured Candidatus Saccharibacteria bacterium
CTATCTCCTAAAATTTCCGGAAAACTGGAAACATTTGAAGCAATCACCGGCACCTCGACTTTTTGCGCTTCCAGAACCGGCATACCGAAACCCTCGTAAAAAGACGGATAAACAAAAACTTCGGCATTTTTCAATAATTCCCATTTTTTATTTTCACTAACATAACTCATAAAAATAATATCTTGTGATTTTCCGTCCTGTCGGAGACCGGCCAAAATCAATTTATGGGGAATTTTGTATTTTTCCTTTAAAATTCCGAATGCCGCGATTATCCCGTCGATATTTTTTCTCTTATGACTACTTCCTAAATATAAAATGTATTTAACTCCCGCCTTCGTCCCGCTGAGCGGGACTTCGGCGGGCAAACCATGATGAACAATAAATATTTTATCGGGATTAATTCTGTAAAATTTTATCAAATCGTTCTTCGTATTTTCTGACGGCACAATAATTTTATCCGCTTTTTTCGCATTTCTTTTGGTGAGAAATCTCAAAATTTTTCTTTTTAGCCAATTGTAAGCTTTTGGCACAACCTCGAATTCCAAGCCCTGAATAGACACAACCAATTTTGGATGAACCCTGCACTTATACATAAATGCAGGGTAAATCAAAGGAAAAGTATGTGCCGGCACGAACAAAACATCAATCTTGTTTTTTAACATTTCCCAGCTCAATCTGATTTGCGTCCAGCCAAAAGCGAATGGCCATTTCAATACTTTAGGTATATACCCCGTAATATTTCTCACTTCGTTCGAAATAAACGGGGCAAGAATAAAAAATTGATGATTTTTGTAATCATCAACCATTGGCAAGTGCTTCAATATTTGATAAACATATTCTTCGACTCCAGTTCTCTTTTCCAGGTTGGAACTGACCTGAATTCCGATTTTCATTTTTTTGACATTATACTTCTTTTATAAACGTCCAAATTCTCCAAAGCAATTCCTGTTCCTCTGACAACACACAATAACGGCTCGTCAGCAACATAACAAGGAACTCCGGTTGCTTTGGTGACCAACTCGTCGATTTTATTGAGCAATGACCCGCCGCCGGACAAAACCATTCCCCTACTCATAATATCGGCTGCTAATTCCGGTGGCGTTTCCTGAAGCACTGCTTTTATGGCTTTGATAATTTCTCTCAGCTCTCCGGAAATTGCTTCCACTACTTCTTTGTTTGTAATTTCAATTGTTTTCGGCAAACCCTCTATCAGGTCTCTGCCTTTAACATCCATACTGCCGCGCTCGGAATTATGGACAGCGCTGCCAATCTGGATTTTAATTTCTTCGGCTGTTCTTTCGCCAATGGCTAAATTATATTTTTTCTTTATGTAATCGGTAATCGCCCTGTCGATTTTATCTCCGGCTACCCTGACCGATGACCAGGCCACGATTCCGCCCAAAGAAATTATTGCCACTTCCGAAGTGCCTCCGCCAATATCCACAATCATATTGCCGGCCGGAGAATTAATCGGGATTCCCGCACCAATCGCGGCTAAAACCGGCTCTTTGACCAAATAAGCGGCCTTGGCCCCGGATTGGATTGCCGCCTCGATTACCGCTCTCCTTTCGGTTGAGGTTATTCCCGCAGGCACAGAAATCATTACTTCCGGTCTGAAAATCCTGATTTTCCCTTCTGCCTTGGAAATAAAATAAGAAAGCATTGCTTGGGTTACTTTGTAATCGGCAATCACTCCGTCTTTCAAAGGACGGGTGGCAACAATCGTATCCGGTGTTTTGCCGATCATTTCCTTGGCTTCGTTGCCCACGGCCAAAATCCGATTATCGTCAAGAGAGATTGCCACGACCGATGGTTCATTGATAATCACTCCCTTTTTGGGAACGTAGACCAGAGTATTGGCTGTGCCTAAATCGATTCCAATTTTTTTCACAAACATGGTATATCTATTTTAACTTAAATATTTTAACTTGGCAATGGGTTTTAAAAATGCTAAATTTAACAATATGACTCGTCAAGTTAGAAGAATTATTTTTTATATTTTTGTTCTGTTTTTCATCATTCTTGTGCCCGTAATAATCCTTTACGCCCAAGGATATACTTTTGATTGGGAGAAAAAAACCATTCTTCCCACTGGCGGCGTATATCTGAAATCATACCCGAGCAGAGCGGAAATTTACATCAACGATAAATTAAGGGGAAAAACCAACGGCTTTGTAAAAAGGCTGACTCCCAAAGTTTATAACATAAAAATCAGCAAAAATGATTATCATACCTGGGAAAAAAACATTTCGGTCAAACCGGGATTGGTAACGAGAATCGGCAATATTTTTCTCGTTCCCTTTAACCCTAAAATCTTTTTGGTGGCTACCGACAGCGAAGCGTACACGGATTTCACGAACCCTTATTCTGTCCCCTATAATGAACTTGTTGATTTAATAAAGAAAAAATCAAAATACGCAATTTTTGAAATCAATAATTTAAATTTGGACTCCAAAAAGGAAAAATTATATTTCCTGTCAAAAAACAATCTTTATTTTTTGAGAATCGATAAGGCAAATTTAAATAATTCCGAACTATCTCCAATTTTGGTGCCAAATGTACTGAACTATACCCTTTATAAAGACGGCGTTATTTATCTGGATTATTTTACGGAAAAGATTTTTGAATTGGATTTAACCAGCTTGAAATCGGCCGAATTTTTCAGCCAGGTTTTTCCTGGTTTTGATCAAGAAGAGTGGATTATATCCAATGATAACATGAAACTTCTTTGTAAAAAGGAGAATTCAATTGAAATTCTTTGGCTGGCAGACGCATTCAGAGAAACTGACGCGCGCAAAAAGGGAGATGTAGATAAAATTGATTTGGGCGCAAAAATTAATCAAGTTGTTTGGTATCCGAGAACGGACAATAATCTGATTGTGGCTACCGATGACGCAATTTTGATTACCGAGCTGGATAACCGGTTGCCGCGAAACACGGTTAAATTCATTACCACGGAAAAGCCGGAAATAAAATATGACGCAGATAATAGAATTCTTTATTTTTTAAGCCAGGAAAGATTGTATCAAACGGAATTATAAAAAATGGGGGTAGGCACGGGCCTACCCCCTTTGTTGGCAGCCACTCTTGCAGTGAGCGACTCGCGGGGTCATGAAGCGTTTCACGCTTCACCTCCTTTTAATAATTCTTTCCATATCTTCCTGCTTTTGTACCAACTGTAGGCAAAAAACGGAAAAACGAACAAAAATATATCCGAAAGAACAAGAAACAAAATAAAAGATATTATTGTTAACGGTGGAGACAGAAGAATCAGCCATTCTTTTGAATGTTTCATCGTTTTCACCTCCTATCGAGATTAGATTATCAGATTATAAAAAATTTTGCAAGAATCTATCTCTTTTCTGACCGCCGATTGTTTTATTAAAAAACAGCGGGGGAAATTTTCATCTGCTAATATAAAACAAAAAGGGTTGGGAAACAATCGTTTCCCAACCCCGTAAAATTTGGTTCCTCCTAAAAACCTACTTGATACTGAACCCTTACAATAGTATTGATGAGGGTTTTTTCGATGTTAAGCTGAATTCTACGAGTTTTATCAACTAAGAAATTGAGTCCTCCGGTCAGCCTTCCCCCTTTTTCGTTCTGATAGTCATATTGGAAAAGAGGTTGCCATTTGCCGAATGTGGCGAATCCAAGAAGCCACCCGCCGTCTAGATTTTTCACGCCTTCGCGGTGCAAAATCAAGCCAGCTTCAGCCGTGACCTTTCCCCTGGTTAGGGAAATATCGCTGCCCAGAATGAACCGCTTTCCGTCGGAGACGAGATCTCCGCCGCGATAAACCGTCCGCCATTTGAAGATTTTCAGTCCGAGAAATGAGTTCGGGGCCCATGTCAGATTCGCGACCAGATCCTTAGTTTTGTTCGGGTCCTTCCAGAGAAGAAGCCCGCCATTGCCGTCAAATCTGGCCAGCGCCCAGTTGAACTGACCAATATGGCCAGCCACGCTGATTCCCACATCCGTGGGAAAACCGACATGATACGGAAACTCGATGGTTGTCATCAAATGAGGCGGCAATCCCTGAAACGCGATGTCGAAGACTCGACCCATACAGACCTTGTCGATAAAATCCACGCCAGGCATGACTTCGAGACTCGCATACGGGAGACTCGGATCAATCTTAGTCAGATCCACTTTCCCAGCGTATTTCAGCTGGAATTTTCCCCAGGTGACAATCTTTCCTTTTCCGTCCAGAGCTACCCGCTTGCCCCAAGATAGATCTTTTCCCGTAGTAGCCATTGCTTTAAGTTGGACTACTCCACCTAGTTGGAAGTTCTCAATGCCAAGAATCTCGGCGATGATGGACTTCTTTTTCTGTTCTTCTTCTGCGGTGACTTTGGTAGTGGCCACGGGTTGTTCTTTTTGCGCCTGTCCAGCCAAACTTCGAAACGGGGCGATAAAAATCCAGATAAACAGCGATGAAACGAACGCCGCAACTCGCGAGTAAGTCAGTGTCTGCTGGACTCGCTGGTCAAAGCGCTCAAGAGGCATTCTGGCTTGCTGCCAAAGTTTTGCCTCTTCTTCCTTGCTCAGCCAGTATCCCCAGCCCTTATCTCGCGTGTACGCATTTTTGAGTTTGAGATACCTTTTGAGGCCAGCCATGTCATTACCCGGATAATTCATCATCAGTCCGATCAGCCCGAAAATCCAACATCCGAGAAACTTGAGTGGGCTTAGAACTACCAACTCTTTGAAAGAAATTTCCCGGATTTGGCAACGCCGGAAATACAACAATAGAATAAGGGAAAGACTGACTGGCCAAGCGAACAGGAATAACCACTTGAGAAGCTTGACGATACGGGCCTTGGTCAAAATTTCGTAAATCAAACCATTCATACCCGCTTCTTCTCGTGCCTGAACAATGGCCTGTGTTAGCGCAAACATTGAGGCTCCTCCAGTGATTCGATCTCGTTCTTTGATCATCTCCCGAAGCATACCATAGTTGTCTTTCCAGTGGGAAAGAATCATGGCTTGCCGCGGGTCAAACCTGTACTTGTATTCGAGATCGGTCTGGATAAGATCAATCTTAATGGCCCCTCGGGCATGGTCCAAAGCCACATATTCCTTGCCATTGCTTTTAGCTTGGTCAAAGATTGCCTGGACTTCGCCCCATTTCTGATCAAAGAGTTCCTGTGAAATGAATGGCTTGGACATTTCCTGTCTCACATTGCTGACCAGCCGGGTAATAATTCCCGACCAAGGCAGAATAAGACCGAACAGAACGATTGTAAACAACCAGTTCGCAAACCTTTCTTTTCTTTCGTTTTTCACGATTTCCTCCTTTTATTAAATTGTAAGGAAAATTTCCTCCTTATCTACTTAGAAGCATAGCATACTATCCCCTATTTTGTCAATAGTATAATTTAAAAACCGTAATTAGCCAATAATTACGATTTTTCTATTTCTTTTCCATTTTAGCGAAGATTATTCGCTAAGAAATTCTCCTAATCTATAAGGCGAGGATTTATTTTACACTGAGACAACTTCGGAGGCCGAATGCATGGTTTTCGCCGAAGGCGAAAATTCGGTCGAGAATTAGTGCAGCCACCCGCTGGAGTGGCTGACACGTGTCGACATGTAAAATAAATCTGAGTTCAGCCAACCACTTTTCCTGCCCTCCAATTCTCATTAAACTCCTTCAACTTCGCGCCGACAATGGTTTCGCAAGTCTTGGTGCAATTGCCGCATAAAATACATTTTCCGATTTGTTCCTCTATCGCCGGAATTTCCGCGTCATCTTTTTTAACATTTAAAACCCTGTAGCGAATTAAATTCTTGAATTGTTTTGGTCCGGTCTCCCCTTTTTGAGCATTAATCCAAGCCGGACATTTGCTCTGGCAATAAGCGCATTCCATACACGGCCACTCCTCGTTTCCCAATGGTTTCAGCGGGATTTTTACATTGTCGTAAATCTTGGCTTTATCGGTATTGAACATCGTATTCGGATTCAAGACATCGCCCGGATCGAAAATCTGTTTGATCTCTTTCAAATATCCGAAAATTTCTTTGCCCCATTGTTTTTCCAAATACATGCTGCGGCATCTGCCTCCGCCGTGTTCCGTGGCAATCGTGCCGTCATATTTGAATACCGCGTCATAAACTTTATCCGCGATTTTTTTGATGATTTTCACGTGGGCTTTTTCCGATGCCTCGATTACCGGGTCAATATGAATTGTGCCAGTTCCCGCATGCCCATATAAAGCCACTTTAACGCCCAAGTCCTTGAATATTTTTCGCAAATCTTTCAATAAATCCGGAATGTCTTTTACTCTCACCCCCTCATCGTCAACCGAAACCAATGGCTTGGTGCTTGGTGAAAATTTGGCGGTCAAAGGCAAAAG
The DNA here is from genome assembly GCA_964353285.1 of uncultured Candidatus Saccharibacteria bacterium. Classification (GTDB taxonomy): domain Bacteria; phylum Patescibacteriota; class Minisyncoccia; order RBG-13-40-8-A; family RBG-13-40-8-A; genus RBG-13-40-8-A. The sequence continues at coordinate 6,360 of CAYGVF010000025.1, forward strand.
ACATTTTCTAACTTCCCAAAATTTTTCCATTTTCACTGGGTCTTTACCCGCTTCGCCGACCAGCTTGAAATTCTTTAAAGAATTTTCGAATTCTTTC
>CAYGVF010000026.1:0-1558 GCA_964353285.1 uncultured Candidatus Saccharibacteria bacterium
ATTGTCGTAAATCTTGGCTTTATCGGTATTGAACAGCGTATTCGGATTCAAGACATCGCCCGGATCGAAAATCGGTTTGATCTCTTTCAAATATCCGAAAAGTTCTTTGCCCCATTGTTTTTCCAAATACATGCTGCGGCATCTGCCTCCGCCGTGTTCAGTGGCAATCGTGCCGTCATATTTGAATACCGCGTCATAAACTTTATCCGCGATTTTCTTGATGATTTTCACGTGGGCTTTTTCCGATGCCTCGATTACCGGGTCAATATGGATTGTGCCTGTTCCCGCGTGCCCGTATAAAGCCACTTTCACACCCAAATCAGCGAATATTTTTCTCAAATCTTTCAGTAAATCCGGAATATCTTTTACCCTCACTCCCACATCGTCAATCGAGACCAATGGCTTGGTGCTTGGCGAAAATTTGGCAGTCAAAGGCAAAAGACATTTTCTCACTTCCCAGAATTTTTCCATTTTCAGCGGGTCTTTAACCGCTTCGCCGACCAGTTTGAAATTCTTCAGCGATTTCTCGAATTCTTTCAAAGTTTGCTCGATTTTTTCGTCGAACTGGACAATTATCATCGCTTCGGCTTCTTTGGGAATACCCAGAGCGGGAAAACAACTGCAAGCCAAATCCAAAGAAAGCCTGTCTACCAATTCCACGCCGGAACAGCCCAACCTTTTCACTTCTTTGATAAAATTATCAACCTGATACAAATCAAGCAAATACACTGCCCAGGAAACCGGCTTTTCAACTGGTTTTGGCGCGACTTTCAGTTTTATTTCCGTAAAAATTCCCAAAGTGCCGATGCTCCCCATCATCAAGTGAGCGATTAGTTCATTAGTATCTGAGTATTTGTCAAAAGCAAAAATATTGTAGGTGGAAGCATCCTGGACATCCATTCTTCTGTTTAAAATCGCCATTGCTTTTTTGTCATTTAAAATTTTATTCCGCAGATTTTCCAATTTTACTTTGAATTTTTCCACTCCTTGGCCGGTTTCGGTATTCACAATCTCGCGGTCAGCATCAACAAATTCGATTGCCAGCATAAAATCGTCCAAAGTGCCGTATTTTACCGCACCTCCGCCGCAAGCTTTGGTTGCCACATTTCCGCCAATCATACAAGCACGACTGGAAGCCGGCACTGGCGGTAAAAATAATCCTTTTTCGCCCAATTTGGTATTCAATTCATCAAAAATCACGGCAGGCTGAGTCCTTACATAGTCAGGCCCAATTTCTAAAATCTGGTCAAAATATCGCGTAAAATCCAAAATAATTCCTTTACCAATAGCTGTTCCGGCAAGAGAAGTTCCTGCGGTTCTACAGGTAATACTTAAATTGTTTTCGCGGGCGAATTTTACTGTTTTCTGGACATCTTGTTTTGTTTTCGGAAAAACAATCAATTCCGGCACGAATTTATAAATACTGGCGTCAGTGGAATAAACCTCGCGCCAGAATCTTTGCGTTAGGATGTCTCCTTCGATTTGTTTCTTAAATTCGCCGATTTTTTCCTTGGATAACATAAATATTTTTAATTTAATTATTAAGATTTCATTATAA
>CAYGVF010000027.1:0-1802 GCA_964353285.1 uncultured Candidatus Saccharibacteria bacterium
CGATAAAGAAACGTCTTTTCAGCTTTTTGATTTCTTGAATCTTTTCTTCCTTATGATGGTCGTGCATCTCATCTTCGATATTTTCTTCGTCGGATTTATATCCCAATTTCTCAATAAGTTTCTCGATTTTGAGAATATCTACCTCGGCGGGATTATAATCCAAATAAGCTTTTTCGGAAGCAAGATTTACGTTAATCGAAAAAATGCCCTTTTCTTTTTTAAGGGCATTTTCGATTACCGCCGAACAGGATGCGCAATGCATCCCAGAAATGTTTAAGATTCTTTTTTCCATAATTTGTTAATTTGATAAACCGCAAGTGCCGCTGCCGCCGCCTCCGCACCCGCAACCGCTGGCTCCCGAAGAAATAGGTGTGCTTTCCGTATTGGTATTGGCATTTATGGTAGAACCATTTTTATCAATAACTTCGATAACCCCGGAAATCATTCCCATCCAGCAGCTGAATTTGTATTTTCCGGCTTTTTGCGGAGTAAATTCCTTAATACTAATCTGACCGGGAGTTAAAGGAATTTGTCCGTCGAACAAGCTTTTGGAAATAATTGCATTGGTGCAGCCGCTGGTGCCCGTATCAATAATTTCCCATCTTACCGGAACTCCGGCTTTAACTTTAAAATAATTGGGGCTATAACCGGTTGATGAAGCATTCATTTTTAAAACTTGTTTGCCATCGACAATCGGGGCAAGACCCTCTTCGCTGATATCCTTGGTCGACTTGGCAGAACTTGCCTTTATGTCGCTTAAACTTTTAATTCCCAAGACATTCAACTGATTATTGACATTAAACAAGGCAAAAAACAAAACCAGAATACCGGCAATCTTCGCAAAGCGATAACCCCAATGTGGCCGATTGGATAATTTAACGGAAGAAAGACCGATAACAAAAAGCGTGGGCGTGGTTCCCAAAGCGAAGAAAAGCATGATTAGAGCTCCCTGAATGGGATTTCCCGACAACAGCGCCAATCCTTGGGTAGTAATCGTAAATCCGCAAGGCAGAAAAAAAGTCAAGGCGCCCATTATAAACGGCATATGTTTACCTTTGAAATTGGATTCGTCGGCAATATATCTTGAGGTAAATTTGGGTAATGTAAATTGGAATTTACGGAACGCTTTTACTCCCAGCATTTGCAAGGCAAGAAAGAACATCATTACTGAAACTCCAATAATCAAAAACGAAGTGAATTTAAGGGAAATCTGCAATTGGCTTCCGATTAAACCCAGCACTGACCCCAGAGCCGCATAAGAAGCCAATCTGCCGAAATTGAACATCAAATGAGGGGTGAGTTTCCTTGACGTAGATTCTTGGGAAGAATAAATTTCCGCCCATTGTTTAGACATAGATAAGACCAAACCGCCGACCAAAGCCGCACAGCTGGAAATACCGGCTAAAAGTCCGAAAATGAAAATTGTCGGCAAAGACGATTTCGCACTGATATTAAGCAAGCCCGATACGCCCAATCTATTCAAGATAATAAAAGCAACAATTAAAAGCGAAGCGGAACCGATAATTATCGGCCAATCGCTCTTCGGGCTCTCGCTTTTTATTTCCAGAGGTTTATCGGAAAAAATGTAATTTTCCTTTTTGAACAAACGATTCAGCTTATCAATCGAGGGTTTGTTGTTTTCGTATTCGATTAAAACTTGCCCTTTCCCCACCGAGGCATCGGCGCTTTTCACGCTTTCCAATTCCGATAATTTTTTCTCGATTAAACCTTAGCAGGAAGCACAATGCATCCCCCTAACAAAATCAATATGCTCTTTTGGTTTGGTCATACATTTTTTTTTA
>CAYGVF010000028.1:0-10011 GCA_964353285.1 uncultured Candidatus Saccharibacteria bacterium
TCCCAATTGCCATGCCTGATAAGTGTCTGGTTAACTTTGGGGTCGCTGGGGTATCCTGTTAAAGTACTCATGCCGATTATCCAAAGCACAGGATTGTTGTCAAAAGTTGTATAGGGAATCTGCTCAACGGGACCCGAACAACCAGAGGTTCCTAAAACATTCCCAAGAAAAGATAGGTAATAATTCAGAGTACGAACATCTACAGCACAAATCACCTGAGTGCAACTGACTGTACGATTAATGTAATTTCTTAGAACCACCTGATGGCTTCCGGAACCGTGTGTGGCATCAAACGCAGCCTTGTTGAGTATGTTTCCTTCCCAGAGATTCATATAAGTATGGGCTCCGTGCGTTCCTATGTTGTACATACACCAGTTAGGCTGAGAATGCGAAGTTTTTTCAAAGAAGTTATAGCCAATAACATTCCCAGCACCGCCTGAACTGCCAATGATGACCGGAGCATGCAAGTAATAGAAGATATTGTTCTCAACCAGGTTGGCAGTCGAAGCACTACCAATAGCCACGCCATAGCCATGGTCGCCGACAAAATATTCTGGGGGAAGCTCGTGAATATACGAATCCCTTATCTCAATGCCATAGCTGGCAACAATATTAACATGCTTGGAACGACAATAATAGCTCTCGACATTCTTGACCCAGGAATAGGCTGCTGCCAAAAAGTAAAAACCATCACCATCAGTAACCCCAGAAGCCCAGGTGACATAAAGATCCTCAATTCCTGCGCCTTGAACACTTCCACCTTGAGTTAGCCTGACCACCCTTGGCTGAAACTGGGCTTGGAAATTGTAATAAAGCGGCTGGTCAAATTGTACGGTAGTTCCATTCCTAGCCTTGACAAGCTTGACTTCTCCCATTGCACGAGTGCCATTAGCGCCAAGGCCGCACCAGGTACAAAAATCCTCCACACCAACCGGATTAACAAGCTCGGGATCATTTAATTGGTCAATCCAGAGCAAGTCACCAACAGAAATTAAGGCAGCCAGGGAGGCATCTGCTAACGCCACTGTATCCGAGCCTTTTGAATAGCCAGATGTAAGATTAATATTTGTACCTGCTTCAGGATGCTCCTGGCCCCAGCTGAAAGGAGTAGTATGACCTGTAATTGAGAAAATACGGCTGTTCGCATATTGGATTATTTTGGTCTTGCTAAGGCCTTCGCCTCTGACAACAATGCCTTTGTTTAAGGTAAGGGTCCCACTGATTCTATAAGTCCCTGCGGGAATAAACACTACCTGACCCTCGGGGCAGGCATTAATAGCATTCTGAATAGCGGATGTGGCGTCAGTGACGCCATTGCCATAAGTCGCAGCATTAATCGTAGAGCATATTGTTGTCCTATTAGGGATGCCTCCAGGAATTCCTGGTTGCCATTTTATCAGGCGGTCAGACGAAATTATTTCCGCATTTGAAATTGCCGGCAAAAGTAAAAACAGAGCTACTAGCAATATAGTGGTAATCTTAAATTTAAGGTTTTTGTTATAAATTTTCATCTTATTCTATTGTACCGCAATTCCCGTCGGCGCGGCAGGAGGAGTGGTGTCGATGACATCAGTTCTTAATGGATGAGGATAAGTGTAGGGAGCGTAGTAGGCAACCCACTTATAACCACCTTTTCCGTCAACTTCTGCTCTGTACAGTGTGCCAGAAATAGGATTAGTTGGATTCTTACCAACCATTCCTGTTAAGTCTGTACAGCTTTGCTCTGTTGCCCAAAAACCAAGACCAGAAACAGCGGGTGTTATTGCATTCATTTGCGCCAGAGTACCGCAGCCAACTCCACTCTTGGTACAAGCACTTCCATTATAATAACCGCATGAGCCCACTGGGTCTATGGTGCCATTAAAGGCAGCAGTATTACCCCTGAACCATCCATTATTTTCAAACAGGATGAGTGGATTATTCAATATGCCATTATTCCTATTATAGTGGTCGAATAGAATGTTTAACTCGCTTGAAAGCGTGGTTCCGCTAACTCCACCACGATTTCCCCAATAGTAAGAATTTATCGGTCTCTGTATTATCTTTCCTCCATCGGTTTTGCCATAACGTGAGCCTTCTTGCCAAACAACTGAACAGTAATTGTCGTCATTATATTCTTCCCAAACATTTAAAGACCCGGTACCATTAGTGCCACTCCATCGGTTATAGAAAAAGAATACTTGCCCGCCACGTTGGTCTATCCATCTTCCTGAAGTACCGATACGGTGATTGCCGTATAGTTCAAGTCCGATTCCGGCCGTAGGGTTATTCTCTTGATTGCCATGTATATCGTAAGACTGGGCAAAATCAGAGGGTCCTCTTACTGACAGGTCGATAGTGTTATATCTGGCAACATACCTGTTGCCGCCTCCTCCGCTAACAATTAGCGATGAATCGACATCGGTTGTCAGATGGATATAATTGTCCTCATAATACATCGCATTGCCAGTTCCGGGCACCCATTCTTCGACCCGAGTCCAGCCAGTGCTACTTCCAAGAAAGCGCCAGGCATGAGACACATTCTGAATTGTATTATTGTAAATCACCCCAAAAACACCAAGTTCGTGAACTATCCCGATGCCGCTACCAGCCCTGCCAATAAATTTATTGTCGTGCACTACAACTTTTGTCAGTGCGTTTGCGACATCTTGATTTCTTAATACCAAACTCCCATATACCGCTGATACTTGCTGAAAGGTAAAACCAGACAAGCGAAAAGGATAATCATTTATAGCTGTTGTCTGGTCTGCGTTAAAATCTATTGTATAAACGCCTGTGCCGCTTGGCCCGTCACTGCGTATTATGGTTTTATCTACGCCTGCTCCTTGAAGGGTTATTCCCTTTGTAATTGTAAGAGTTCTGTCCCATATGCAATCCCCGGCCGGAACCTGAACAATGTCTCTGTATTGCGCTGCATTGATGGCTGCCGACACATCTGAATATGAACAGCTTGTTGCATTAATTGTTACTGCACTGGCAAGGGACGGTAAGGCCAAAAAACCAAAAACTATAAAAAAACAAAGCAATAAAAATCTTAGAGATTTTTTATTGCTTTTAACTGTCGGGGTTAAATAACTCATATTAAAATTATAGAACAATCCCCCCTTAAATATCAATTATTGTTTAATATTGTTCCCATTTATTTACCTGTCCCTGCTCCGATATTTCAATCCAAATTTTCCCTGGCACAAATTTAATTTCCTCACCGTTTTTATCAAGAAAATAAAGCTTTGACTTGGAATAACTGCCCTCTTTTTTCCAGGATCCTCTGATTTCTTCTCCGTTTTGATAAACAATCGCTTCGCCCTCGCCCTCAATATTGACTTCGTTATAATCGGGCGGTTCAATCATTCTTGATTCGGCTTTCATTACCACCACTACGCTTGCCTTTACTTGATTCCCGCTATTTTTATCTGTCTCTCGTTGATTATCTCTCCACCTGCGATAGATATTCTCTTCTGGGTCGTATTCGTAATAAACCTTGTAATGATTTCCGTAGCCAATAATCAAACGTCCCTTGGGTTTTGAGTTTTGGGCTGCGATTTGCGAATTGTTTAAGTGTAAATATCCGGAAAATTTATTTTCCAATCTATAGCCGAGTTTTTGTGCTGCGTTCAATAATCTATCCATTGAAGTAAATCCGTTATGCGGTTCGGAGATGCCTGACTTTCTGAAAAACGAGTCATATGGATTTATCATAGCGTCAAGATTGTTTATGATCCCAGCATCTAATTTATCCAAAGCAAAATGAGAACCGCCCCAGTGGGCATAAATCGCGTCCAATCCCAAAGCCAAAGGAATAAAATCGTGGCGTGCGCTCCTGACCGAGCCGATTTCTTCCGGTGTTTCGCATTGATACACTGCCATCATCCGCGTAATACTGCCGGTAATTACCGGCATTTCGATTACCATATCTGCTGCGCCGATTCCTGACAAAGGACGGGTAATCGGGTCTTCGGCCAGCATTATTGCAATCGGCCTGCGATTATAATTTTCGCATTTTTCACCAGAAATCGGACTGACTTCGTCAATGTTTTCGTCTTGTTTGTTTTCGTTTCCGGAATTGTCAATCTCCACATTCCGATTTCCCAGTTTCCAAAACAAAATTCCTCCAATAGCTAAAATCGCTATTAAAATTAAAATAAAATAAATTTTCTTTTTTCTTTTGGTCATTTATTTTGCAAACCAACAAATTTACGAGGATTTACTCGCTAAGAAGACCTCTCACAGCCCGAGCCCCGAAGGAGAAACCTGCGGTTTCCCTACGGGGTAAACGGTCATGGGCGCCTGCCCCGTACACGAGCGAAGCGAGTTGTACGGGGAGAAAGAGCGCGGCGACTCGCTGGGGCGCCGACGCGTGTCTTCGTGTGAGTAATCCGAGTTTATTTATCTTTGGCATTGGGGGCAGAAATAAGTTCCACGACCAGCCAAGGTAATTCTTTTAATTTTGCCGCCGCATTTAAAACATTTTTCTCCTTCGCGGTCGTAAGCTTTGTGATATTTCGCGTAATCCCCGGGTTTTCCCGAAACTTGCACATACTGGTCAACCGAAGAACCCTTGTATTTAATCGCTTCTGAAAGCGTGTTTTTAATTTCTTCAAACAACAATTCCTTTTCTTTTTCGGAAAGCGAGTTTGCCGGTCTTTGGGGATGAATTTTTGCCCGAAACAATGCTTCGTTGGCATATAAATTCCCGACACCGGAAATAAATTTCTGGTCGAGCAGCAAGATTTTTATTTTTGTTTTTTTGCTCGCCAGCATTTTTTGGAATTTTTCCGCACTCAAATCAAACGGCTCCGGTCCCAATTCTTTGATAAATTTCATTTTTTGCCAATCATCGACGACTCTCAATTCTCCGAAAAGACGAGTGTCGTTAAAATCCAACAATTTTCCGTCTGAAAATTTAAAACTCACCCTGGTTGTCTTTGCCGGGCTTGTCCCGAGCGCAGTCGAGGGATAAATCAATTGTCCGGTCATTTTTAAGTGAATGGTCAGAGATTTTCCTGACGATAATTCGAAAATCAGGAGTTTTCCCTTTCTGATTATTTTTTTAATCGCAATATTTTTCAAATCCGCGATAAATTTTTCTTTTTTCGGCTCTTTGATTACTTTCGCGTTATTTATAATCACGTCGGTAATCCTTTTACCGACAATCACTTTATCTAATTCTCTTTTTATTGTCTCGACTTCCGGCAGTTCAGGCATAAAATTACAATAATTTCTTTTGTTCTGCTTTTTTCTCGGGTTCGGATTTTTGCGACAAGCGCCTCAAAAGGGTTTGAAATCCCAATTCTTCAAATAATTTTCTCACTTTATCTATATTGAAATGGTTTTGCCAATCCAATTGCTTTAAATCCGCTTTAATTGGCACTTTTTTGTAAATCGTGGCCAATCTTTTGCTGAAAAACGCCATTTGCTTGCTGGTTTTCAGTTTCTCAACAGTGCTTTTGCTGGTTATTTTGTCTATATTTTTGTAAATATTTTCCAATGTGCCGAATTCCTTCAGTAAAGCACAGGCGCCTTTTTCGCCGATTCCTTTTACTCCGGGAATATTGTCCGAAGGGTCGCCGCGCAATGCTTTATAATCAATCATCTGACTGACTTTTAACCCATATCTGTTCTCGACTTCTTTTTCCCCGTAAATCACGGTATCGCTCAAGCCTTTTTTGGGGGTATAGACTCTTATATTGTCGTCAATCAGCTGTAAAGTGTCCAAATCTCCGGTGATAATCAAAATATCGATTTCCTTATTCGTGTATCTCTTTGCCATTGTGCCGATAATGTCGTCCGCTTCAAAGCCCTCTTTTTCCAAAACAGGAATACCGAAAGCATTTAGAACTTCTTTTGTGCGCGGAATTTGTTCGTATAATTCATCCGGCGTTTTCGGTCTTTTAGCTTTATAATCCTCGTATTCGATATGCCGGAAAGTCGGAGCAGCCAAATCAAAAGCCGCGGCCATATAATCGGGTTTCAATTCGTTGATGACCCTAATTAAAACCGAGGAAAATCCATAAACCGCATTGGTAAGTTCGCCTTTTCTCGTGGTTAAAGGCGGTAAAGCGTGAAAAGCCCGATGCACCAAAGCATTGGCATCGATTAAAATAAGTTTTTTCATATAAATTTTATGATTCTTTTTTTGTCCGAATCTATTTCAAATTTAATCCAGATTTTATCTTTGGGTAAAATCTTTTTGATTTTCTCCGCCCACTCGATTAAAACGATGTTTTTGGGAATAGAAATAATTTCTTCGAAATCCAAAGCCGAAATATCCTGGGAATTTTTAATCCGATAACAATCGATATGATACAAATTTTTGTATTTTTTCAGCAAAACAAAAGTTGGACTGGTTAATCTTCTTTTAATACCCATTCCTTTGGCAAAAGCTTTGATAAAAGTGGTTTTACCGGCTCCCAAATTACCTTCCAATCCGATAACCAAAGCGTTTTTTTTCTTGGAAATTATTTTTAAAACTTCTTTGGCAAGAATTTTCGCCAATTTCGAGGTTTCTTTTTCGTTTCTGGTAAAAAATTTCTCCATTACTCTCATCTTATCAGTTTTTAAAGTACAAAAAAAGGGGAGACCCCCCACCTTTTCACAAAAGATGAGGGGCAGGCTTGCTAAATTAAGTTTTTTGCGCTACGATGGGAATATGGCGAAAAAAGACGAAGACAGACAAAAGAAAACCGAAATAAAAATCCATCAGCTTCAGAGAGAAGCAGAAGAGAACAGGGCTAAAGACCTAGCTACAGAGCTAGGTTTTCCTTATATTGATTTAAGAATTACTCCGGTTGATGACAATGCCCTGGCTTTGGTAGATAAAAAAGAAGCTCAAAGAGCCCAAGTAGCCATAATTCAAAAAAGACAAAAAGAACTTTACGTCACAACTTCTGATCCCAAAACAAAAGAATTCAAAGACTTAATAAAAAAACTAGAAGAAGAAGGATATCAAATCAAGCCTTCGGTCACTTCGATAAGCAATATTGAAAAAGCCTGGGAAAGATATGAATTCGTAAGAAAAAAGGAGGAAATAACCAAAAAAACCGAAATTGACGCCAGAGAGCTTGGGAAAATCCAAAAAGAAGTAACTACTGTTAATGACTTAAAGAAAAAAATGACCCAACCGAATATTACCACCACCCAACTTTTAAACACGATTCTGGGATCAGCATTAAAACTAGAGGCCTCCGATGTCCATACCGAAAACGAATCAGAAGAAAAAGTAAGAATCAGATTAAGAATCGACGGAATTCTTCAAGACATAGGCTACATACCGTTTCAGATTTTTCAGTTTTTGCTTTCCCGAATAAAAATTCTCTCTGAGCTTAAAATAAATGTTCACAATATCCCGCAAGACGGAAGATTCAGCATTAAAATAGACGGTGCCGATATCGAAGTGAGAACTTCGATTATTCCTGCGGAATATGGAGAAAATATTGTTCTAAGGATTCTTGATCCGAAAACCGTTGGCCTAAAATTGGAAGATTTAGGTATCCAGGAATATGATTTTGAGACCATTGAGTACCAGCTGAAAAAGCCGAACGGCATGATTGTTACCACCGGACCTACCGGTTCTGGAAAAACAACTCTTCTCTATGCTTTTTTGAAAAAGGTCAATACACCAGAATTAAAAATCATTACCCTAGAGGATCCCATCGAATATCATTTGCCGGGAATCGAACAAACCCAGGTTGCAGCTGACAAGAGTTATACTTTCGCCAGTGGTCTGCGTTCGATTTTGAGACAAGATCCGGATATGATTTTGGTCGGAGAAATCAGAGACAATGAAACAGCGGAAACCGCGATTCACGCTGCTTTAACCGGCCACTTGGTGTTTTCCACGCTTCATACCAATGATGCGGCCGGAGCCATTCCTCGTCTAGTGGATATGAAAGTTAATCCAACCCTGATCCCGCCAGCCATTAATCTGGTCATTGCCCAAAGATTAGTGAGAAGAGTTTGTCCGAAATGCTCGAAAGAAATTAAGCCGGACAAGGAAACTTTGGAAAAAATAAAAAACGGGCTTAAAGATTTGCCCGAAAGGGTTAAAAAACCGAATTTAGAGAATGTTTCAATTAAACAAGTGTCAAAAGAAGGCTGCCCTTACTGTAATTTTACCGGACACAAAGGAAGAATCGGGGTTTTCGAGTTGTTTGTCATTGATGATGCGATGGAAAAAACCATTTTAAAGACCCCATCATTCGTGGAAATTAAAGAAACCGCTTTGAAAGCCGGCATGGCGACCATGAAACAAGACGCTTTTTTAAAAATTTTGGCAAAAATCACCACAATGGAAGAAGTGGAAAGAGTATTGGGAGTGTAAAAAATCCTTCCCAATAATCTGCAGGCAACTAACTTTGGCTTAGGAACCAAAAGCGCGGAAGATTTCCGAGGAATGGTTCAGCTAATGCCTCAACAAGGAGGGGGCCAAACCATCCGAAACTAAGAAATAGTCCAAAGGGTAATTTTTAATAAGTATTGGTTACCCTTATTGCCTGCAGGTTATTGAGAAGGATTTGAAAGCAACAAAAATTAGGGGATTTAACCCTCCTAATTCTTCTGCTTCCATTATAGCAGATTGAACAAGCTTTGTCAAGCCCGAAATCCGCTTACCTCGGTCTGCCCCGCAGCTGCGGGGGCTACTCCCGAGGGGCGCGTCTACGGGCCAAGGTATTATGTATACGAATCCCGGAGAACAAAACGAAGACCAGATATTGGACAAAACCTTAAGACCCTACAGTTTTGAGGAGTATTTTGGTCAGGAAAAAACCAAGAAAAACCTGAAAGTTTTATTGACAGCAGCCAAACAACGTAATGAAGCTGTCGAACATATTTTATTGTATGGCGGAAGCGGTCTGGGAAAAACCACTTTGGCGCACATTATTGCCAAAGAACTGGGTTCGAATATCAAAATCACTTCCGGACCGGCAATCGAGAAAATCGGGGATTTGGCTTCGATTCTCACCAATCTGGAAAAGGGGGATATTTTGTTCATTGATGAATGTCATCGCCTTAATAAGTTGATAGAAGAATATATTTATCCGGCTATGGAGGAATTTTCTTTGAATATAATTATCGGCAAAGGTCCTTCGGCGAGAAGTATTCAACTGGAACTGCCCCCATTTACCCTGATTGCCGCCACCACCCGCATCAGTTTGCTCTCCTCTCCCCTGAGAAACCGCTTTGGCGCCACCTATCATCTTGATTTTTATGAACACGAGGATATCGAAAACATTTTAAATCGCTCGAGTAAAATCTTGAATATAGAATCGGAAAAAGAAGGCTTAACCGAAATCGCCAAAAGAGCAAGGAGAACACCGAGAGTGGCAAATCGTTTATTGAAAAGAGTGCGCGACTATGCTCAAGTGCACGGACAAGGCAAAATCAGTAAAAAAATTGCCCAAGAAGCCTTGGCAATGTTGGAAATTGACGATTTGGGATTAGAACCCGTGGATAGGCTGATTATATCAACAATAATCGAGAAGTTTAAGGGCGGGCCAGTAGGCGTAGAAACCTTGGCTGCTGCCACTTTTGAAGATAAAGACACGATTTGCGACATTTACGAGCCATATTTAATGCAACTCGGATTTTTATCCCGCACGCCCCAAGGCCGCATCGCCACCCATTTGGCTTACAAGCATCTTGGATTAAAATCACCGGACGATACTCAAAAGAAATTAATCGAATAAATAATTATTAATAAAAGGGTTGGAGGGCTCTTTTTTAAAATACATGAAAAAGTTATTTTTTTTAACGACTATTTCAGTCGTTTTTATTTTTGTCCCGAGAATCGTTTTCGGAAGCGTGGTGATAAATGAAGTTTTTTATGACCCAACTGGAACAGATACTGGATTGGAATACATTATTCTCTATAATAACGGCGATAGTCCATATTCTTTAACTAATTATTGTCTTTATGCATCAACAGAACATTATATATTTGGCTCTTTTAGTCTTGGCGCAAAAGAAAAAGTTATAATTCACTGGAATACTAATGGAACCAATACATCTATT
>CAYGVF010000029.1:0-6039 GCA_964353285.1 uncultured Candidatus Saccharibacteria bacterium
TTATTTTTAATTTCACCGGATTTAGCATCGGTAAACATTTTATAGAAGCTTAACACGTTTAATAGCGTGATAAACATCCGGCCCGATTCTTTTAATGCCTGTTCGTCAAATCTTTTTGTATCTCCTGGCTGATTTATGGTATAAAGATGCCACCGCACAACATCCGCGCCGTATTTTTCAATCATTTCCCATGGGTCAATAATATTTCCAATATGTTTGGACATTTTTTGGCCATTTTTATCCAATATATGACCAAGACAAATCACATTTTTATAAGAAGTTCCATTATCTAATAATGTAGAAACTGCTAACAGAGTATAAAACCATCCTCGGCTTTGGTCGATGGCTTCGGCAATAAAATCAGCTGGATATTTTTCACCCTTATCAATAAAGTTTTTATCTTCAAACGGATAATGAAATTGAGCAAATGGCATTGCTCCCGAATCAAACCAGCAGTCCATAACTTCTGGAATTCTTGTCATTTCTTCACCACATTTGCATTTTAATTTAATTTCATCTATATAGGGACGATGTAAATCAAATTTTTCATCAACTCCTAATTCCTTTCGCGAACCTATTACCTTCATCTCTCCGCATTCCTTACATATCCAAATAGGAATCGGGGTGCCCCAATATCTTTCTCTGGAAATCGCCCAATCTTTTACCTCTCTTAACCATTCGCCAAATCTTCCTTCTTTAATATGCTCTGGCATCCAATTAATCTTTGAATTGTTTTTAATCAATTCATTCCGTAATTTACTTATAGCAAAATACCAGGAATCTTTAGCATAATAAATCAGGGGTGATTCGCAACGCCAACAAAATGGATAGTCGTGGGCATAATTTTCTGTTCCGAATAAAAGATTTCTTTTTATCAGGTCTTCAATAATTTCTTTTTCCACGTCTTTAACAAATTTTCCTTTCCACTGTGGCACTAATTCATTAAAGGTTCCGTCTAAATTAACGGTATGAACTTTAGGTAATCCTATTTTTTCACCTAATTCATAATCTTCTACCCCATACATCACCGCTGTATGAACCACGCCCGTGCCTTCTTCGGTTGAAACAAAATCAGCTGGATATATTTTGAAAGCATTTTGAGCATTTTTTTCATTGCCTTTGATTATTCCAGAAAATAATGGCTCATATTTTAAACCAATTAAATCTTTTCCTTTAAATTCTCTTAAAATTCTTGTATTGTTTATGGTTTCTCTATCTTCACTATGAAGATATTCTAAATTAAAAGCTACCTTTAAAGAACTTTTGAGATCTTTTCTGTAAAGCCTATCAAAAATCTCTTTAGCAATAATCAAATCCTGATATTCTATAATTCCTTTTTGTTTTTTTTCTATGTCAAGAGTTCTAACCATCACGTAATCAATGTCCTCACTAACCGCTAAAGCAATATTGCCGGGTAAAGTCCAAGGAGTGGTTGTCCAGGCCAGAATATACTCATTATTCTTTCCTTTTATTTTAAATTTAATATAAACCGATTTTTCCTCAATATTTTTATATCCCTGGGCAACTTCATGCGAAGATAATCCTGTTCCGCAACGAGGACACTGCGGAACCACCTTGTGCCCCTTATACAATAATCCTCTTTCATGTGCTTGTTTTATAATCCACCACAGAGATTCGATATAGTTATTTTCATAAGTAATATACGGGTTCTTCATGTCTATCCAAAAACCAATCCTTTCTGTCATTCTTTCCCATTCTTCTTTGTATTTCCAAACGCTTTCTTTACATTTTTGGTTGAACTTATCAATGCCGTAATTTTCAATCTCTTTTTTGCTTTTAAGACCCAGTTCTTTTTCGACCTCTAACTCTACGGGTAATCCATGAGTATCCCAGCCTGCCTTCCTTTCAACGTAATAACCTTGCATTGTTTTATATCTCGGAATTAAATCCTTAAAGACACGAGCTAAAACATGATGAAGCCCCGGCCTACCATTCGCAGTTGGCGGTCCTTCGTAAAATATAAAACTTCCCTTAGACGCTTTTTTCTTAAGGGATTTTTCGAAAATCTTGTTTTTCTGCCAAAATTCCAGTATTCTTTTTTCTATTTCCGGAATATTTAACATAATTTTTTTAATTTTCCGTTTTTTAGTTTAAATCTTTTCCCGTTTTTCTTTTCCCCTGCCTCGCCTAATCCTTTGGCTATGGTTTGCAAAGAAAACAACAAGGCGCCGTGGCTGATGATTAAAATTCTTTTATTTTTATACTTTTTGTTGATAGCTTCAAAAAATTTAGCCGTTCTTTTCCTGACATCCCGATAATTCTCTCCTTTCGGCAACTTTTTTACAAATCGTTTTAATCTATCCCTGAAAAACTCTTTCCATTTTTTCTCGCTTTTGCCGTTAAACGCGCCGAATCCCATTTCTCTTAATCTTTTGTCGAAATTTATTTTTATTCCCAAACCATTGGCAATTATTTCCGCGGTTTGTTTTGTGCGCAATAAATCGGAAGAAAATATCAGGTCAATTTTCTTTTTATTCAATATCGGGATTATTTTCTTGATTTGTTTTTTACCTTGGGCAGTAAGCGGATTGTATCTTTTTTCCGGCCAACAACTGACAAAATGACATTTATTGGAAATTGATTGCCCGTGCCGCAAAATAAAATAGGTGTTATTTAGCTTCATAATCTACATTCTTTCTACTGTCTCTATTCCCAATAAATTCAGCCCATTTCTTAAAACAACGGTTGCGGCTTTAATCAGGGCCAAACGAGCCGACCTCAATCTTTCCTCGGCCTTCAAGACCGGCAGAGATTCGTAAAAACCGTTAATTAAATTAGCTAGTTTAAAAAGATAGTTGGTCAAATTATTTATCTGAAAACTTTCCGCTGTTTCTTCTACGATTTCCGGAAATCTTACTAGTTCTTCCAAAATTTCCAATTCTGTGTTTTTATTCAGCAATTCCGGTTTGAATTTTGATAATTTGGCTTTTCTCAAAATGCTTTCCAGCCTAACATAGCTGTATTGGAGATAGGGCCCGGAATTACCTTCGAAACTGAGCATTTTATTCCAATCGAAAACGATATCGGTCTGACGATTTTGGGATAAATCGTTGTATTTCAAGGCGCCAACGCCTATAATTCTGGCTATCTCTTTTTTTTCTTCTTCCGGCAGTTTCGGGTTTTTTTCTTCAACGGTCTTTCTTGCCAATTCAACAATCTTGTTTATTAGTTCCTCGGCATTGACTATTCTTCCTTTCCGGGTAGCCAATTTTTTACGATTCTCGTCCAGCACCAACCCGAATTTAATGTGATAAAGATTTTTATGGGAAATATATCCCAAAAGATCGATAGAACGGAAAAGTTGCTCCAGGTAAAGAGTTTGTTCGTTACCCATAACATAAATGATTTTTTCCGGCCCGAACTGCCTGACTCTGTATCTGACGGTAGCTAAATCTCTTGTTCCGTAAAGCGTGGCTCCGTCAGATTTTTGAATTAGAAACGGAGTCAGATTAAACTCATCCAAGGGAATAATTATCGAATTATCGGAATTTTTAAACGCTATACTCTTTTTTAACGCATTTTCAATTTCCTTTCTCGAATCTTTTTCGTAAAAACTTTCACCAAGAACAAAATCAAAATTTATTCCCAAAGCCTTATAAATCTTCTCGAATTCCCGAAGTGATTTTTTCCTCAATATCTGCCATATTTTTTTGTTTTTTTCGTCGCCATCCTCCAATTTTTTAAATTCTTGCTTTGCCACTTCTTGTAGATCTGGATTTTCTTCGATTTCCTGATTGAACCTCACATAGATATCCAGCATCTCATTAACGGTAATTTTATCAAGATTGGAAATTTGGGACTGGTATCGCTTAAAGGCAGCGATCATTATGCCGAACTGTGTTCCCCAGTCGCCCAAATGATTATCGCTAATAACCTTGTAGCCCAAAAATTTATAAATATTATAAATTGCCTGACCAATAATGGTTGAGCGTAAATGTCCGACATGCATCGGCTTGGCCACGTTCGGAGAAGAATAATCAATGACCACCGTACTTTTCTTGCCGATATCCTGAAAACCAAAATTTCTGTCTTCTTTCAGAATTCTTTTAATCTGATTTTGTAAAAATTCCGGACTTAAAAAAAAGTTTATAAATCCCGGTTTAACAACTTCTATTTTCTCAATTAAATCGTCTCTTTTCAAAAAACGAATAAGTTTAAACTTAAGCTCCTCGGCTATCTGAATCGGGTCCTTTTTTAGTTTCTTAGCCAAAACCAAGGCCAGGTTAGTGGCATAATCGCCGTGGGTCTTGATTTCCGATTTCTCGACTACAAAATCAACTTTCTCTCTCGTTATTTTAGAGATTAGACTCCTTATCTGATCTTTGATTGTCATTAATTTAATTTTAACTTAATTGGCTTGATTTTAAAAGGGGGCCGCACAGCGGCCCCTTTCTCTAATTTCTTGGTTATTTCGTTTTAGTTTCTTCAACGATTTTTTTGAAGATATCAGGATGGAATTCGGCCAGCTGTGACAGAATTTTTCTATCAATAATAATATTGTTCCTTTTCATGGCGTTGATAAACCGACTGTAGGAAATACCATTTTCTCTGCAAGCGGCATTGATTTTTATATTCCAAAGCTGGCGAAATTCCCGCTTTTTGGCGCGTCTATCGCGATAAGCGTAAGTCCAGGCGTGCTTTAAGGCATCTTTGGCCAATTTAAACTTGGCTTTTCTCCCCCACTTGAAACCTTTTGCCTGTTTCATTGTTTTTTTCCTTCTTTGGCGTTTTTGCACGCCTCTCTTTACTCGTGTCATATTAGCATTGAATATTCATTAATTTTTTAGCCATGCTTCCTTTTGTTCTTTTCATCCCCTTCTTTCTCCTCCTTTCGTTTCCCGAATCACCGGCATTCAAATGATCCTGATGTTGCGGTCTGCGCATCAGGATTTTGTTCTTGGTTATTGTAAATCTTTTGCTTATTGATTTTTTGGTTTTCCCTGACATATGGTTGAACTTATCCCGAAAGGACTCCTTTTAATCTCTTCTTCCGTCCGATATTCGACGGTAATCAAAGACAGAAACTTCTCCAACTTTTCTCTGGCTAAATCTCCGTGCGCCTTCTCCCTCCCCCTCAATTTTAAATCAATTTTTACCTTATGGCCGTCTTTCAAAAAACTTTCTGTTTGTCTAACTTTTATCTCAAGGTCGTGAAGAGACGTAGTAAATCCAATTCTTATTTGTTTTAACTCCTGTTTTTTTTGTTTCGCCTTTTGCTTTCTCTGTTTCTTTTCCTGAATATATTGATACTTGCCAAGATTGATTATTTTACAAATCGGCAATTCGGTTTTATCGGATATCTCCACCAAATCCAGCTCTCTTTCTCTGGCAAGTTCAATGGCTTTATTTGTATCTAAAATCCCCAAATTTTTTCCGGTCTCATCGATTACTTGAACTTGGGGAACGCGAATTTGTTCATTCGCCTTAGTCATGGGTCTTCTATTGAATTTTCTGAAAAATGTTCTTTTAAAAATATGATTAATTTTAATTATTAGTGGAGACGGCGGGAATCGAACCCGCGTCTAGAAAACTCTTTAAAATAACTCTACAAGCTTATTCTGTTTGATGTTTCGATTATTAGGATAAAAACAGACAAAAATCCAGATAATCTTTCTCGATTTTATTCAGTGCTTCGGCTCGAGAAACCAAGGCACTTATCTCAAATGCCTAAAAGGCACTATAACATCTCAAATGCCCATTGAGAATAGCGAAAGAGATGGCTGAAGATTTTAAGCTACAGCGGGTGCAAAATTTACTGCACTTGTATTTCGTTAGATTTTAACGAGCTAACTAACATCCTCGGCTTGCTTATTTTAAAGGAGCTTCCTATCGAAACCTAGCGTCCCCGTAATTTTCTTCCGATTTCTCTTTCAATGTCTCTTTTTCTGATTTTTTCCCTTTTATCTATCTTCTTTTTGCTTTTCGCTACCGCAAATTCCAATTTTATTCTCGATTTCTTAGTATAAAGCTTAACAGGAACCAATGTCAACCCTTTGACTCTGGATTTGCCGATTAAAG